>NZ_JBHWIV010000010.1:0-72997 GCF_042731675.1 Kitasatospora sp. NPDC059827
CCCGCGAGATTTACCAGGTCCTGACCACGCCCGGCACCTCACACGTCACCGCCGAGCAGCTCACCACCGCTGCTTGACATCCATAAGAGCATCCCACCCCCACCCCCTCACCGAAGATCGGAACACCCCGCCATGCGCATCCCCCTGATCGCCCGCGCCGCGGCCGCCGCCACCGCCGCCGTCCTGCTCGCCGCAGGGTGCGGCAGCAGTGGCGGCACAGGCGCCGCGAACGGCTCGCACGGGCTGAACCCGCCGAAGCTGCCGATGCTCCAGTCCCTGGGCGCCGGGGAGGGCCAGGTGAACCTGGTCGCCTGGGCCGGATACGCCGAGGACGGCTCGGACGACAAGAGCGTCGACTGGGTCCACCCCTTCGAGCAGCAGACCGGCTGCAAGGTCAACGCGAAGATCGCCGGGACCTCCGACGAGATGGTCTCGCTGATGAAGACCGGCCAGTACGACGCCGTGTCGGCCTCCGGCGACGCGACCCTGCGGCTGATCGCCGCCGGCGACGTCGCCCCCGTCAACACCGCCCTGGTGCAGAACTACGCGGACGTCTTCGACGGCCTCAAGAACCAGCCCTGGAACTCGGTGAACGGCCAGATGTACGGCATCCCGCACGGCCGCGGCGCCAACCTGCTGATGTACCGCACCGACAAGGTCACCCCGGCCCCCGACTCCTGGAGCGTGGTCTTCGACGGCGCCGCGCCCTACGCCGGCCACGTCACCGCCTACGACTCCCCGATCTACATCGCCGACGCCGCGCTCTACCTGATGAAGACGAAGCCGGAGCTCGGCATCACCAACCCGTACGCCCTGGACGCGAACCAACTCAAGTCGGCCGTCGACCTGTTGAAGGCCCAGCACAAGGCGATCGGCGAGTACTGGAGCGACTTCCAGAAGTCGGAGAACTCCTTCAGGACCGGGGACACCGTGGTCGGCACCAGCTGGCAGGTGATCGCCAACCTGGCCCAGGCGGACAAGGCGCCGGTCAAGGCCGTGCTGCCGAAGGAGGGCGCCACCGGCTGGTCCGACACCTGGATGGTGTCGGCCAAGGCCGCCCACCCTAACTGCGCCTACCAGTGGATGAACTGGATCGTCTCGCCGACCGCGAACGCCCAGGTCGCCCAGTGGTTCGGCGAGGCGCCGGCCAACTCCAAGGCCTGCGACCTGACCACCGACAAGGGTTTCTGCACCACCTTCCACGCCGCCGACGAGGCCTACTGGAAGGACGTGTACTACTGGACCACCCCGGTCAAGAGCTGCCTGGACGGCCGCACGGTGGCCTGCACCGACTACGCCGCCTGGACGTCCGCCTGGACCGAGATCAAGGGCTGATGACCGCGACCGGCACGACCGGCCCGGCGACCGGCCCGACCGACACGGCCGCCGCACCTGCCCCGGAACCGCAGCCGCGGCGGGGCGGCGTGCGGCGGGCCGCCTCCGTACTGCACCGGCACGCCGGGCTGCGGCTGGCGCTGCTGCTGTCCGCCCCGATGGCCTGGCTGCTGCTCGCCTACCTGGGCTCGCTGGCCGTCCTGCTGCTCTCGGCCTTCTGGGCGGTCGACGACTTCACCTATGACCTCGTCCGGGTCTGGAACACCGCCAACTTCCACACCGTCCTCACCGAGCCGGTCTACCGGACGATCGCCCTGCGCACCCTCGGCATCGCCGCCGCCGTCACCGTGATCGACGCCGTGGTGGCCTTCCCGATGGCCTTCTACATGGCCCGGATCGCCCGGCCGCGCACCCGCAAGCTGCTGGTGGTGGCGGTCCTGACGCCGCTGTGGGCCAGCTACCTGGTGAAGGCCTACGCCTGGCGGGTCATCCTCGGCCAGGGCGGCGTGCTGGACCGGCTCGGCGCCCCGTTCGGACTGTCCAGCCCGGGGTACGGCACCACGGCGGTGATCCTGGTCCTCGCCTACCTGTGGCTGCCGTACATGATCCTGCCGGTCTTCGCCGGACTGGAGAACCTGCCCGGCAACCTGCTCGACGCCTCCGCCGACCTGGGCGCCTCCGCCTGGCGGACCTTCCGCTCGGTGGTCCTCCCGCTGGTCCTGCCCTCGGTGTTCGCCGGGTCGGTGTTCACCTTCTCGCTCAGCCTGGGCGACTACATCACCGTACGGATCGTCGGCGGCAAGACCCAGGTGCTGGGCACCGCGATCGCCGACAACGTGACACTCAACCTGCCGCTGGCCGCCGCGCTGTCCTGCGTCCCGGTGGTGATGATCGTCGGCTACCTGCTCGCCGTGCGCCGCACCGGCGCCCTGGACTCGCTGTAGGGCCCGTCTTCGAACTCCCGCCTGCGGGCCGACGCTCCCCCAGCCTTCGGCCGGGAGGTACCCCCAGGGCACAAGCGCGCCTCGCCGCGTTGTCGTCGGTCGCCAATGCGCTGCATTGGGCTCCCTCCTCCGCCTTGCGATGCACGCACCCCAACGCCGCCCCGCCCGCCCTCCGGGCGAACGACGCGAGTTCGAAGACGGACCCTAGACACCCCTCGGAGGCGTACCCCCGTGATCCTCTCCCACCGCACCCGGATCGCGCTGCGCGCGGCCACCGTCCTCGGCCTCGCCGTCGTCTACCTGCCGCTGCTGCTGGTGCTGGTCAACTCGTTCAACCGGGACCGCTCCTTCGCCTGGCCGCCGACCGGGTTCACCACCGAGTGGTGGGTCCGGGCCTGGCAGTCCGAGGGCGCCCGCAGCGCCCTGGTCTCCTCGCTGCAGGCCGGGGCGGGGGCCACCCTGGTGGCGCTGGTCCTGGGCACCATGACGGCCTTCGCCGTCCAGCGGTACCGGTTCTTCGGCCGCCAGGCGGTGTCCTTCCTGGTGATCCTGCCGATCGCACTGCCCGGCATCGTCACCGGCATCGCGCTCAACGCCGCGTTCCGCACGGTGCTGGGCCCGGCCGGCATCGGCTTCGGCCTGCTCACCGTGGTGATCGGGCACGCCACCTTCTGCGTGGTGGTGGTCTTCAACAACGTCCTCGCCCGGCTGCGCCGGCTGGCCCCCTCGGCCGAGGAGGCCTCGGCGGACCTCGGCGCCCACACCTTCCAGACCTTCCGGTACGTCACCTTCCCGGCCGTGCGGTCGGCCCTGCTCGCGGGCGGCCTGCTGGCCTTCGCGCTGTCCTTCGACGAGATCGTGGTGACCACCTTCACGGCCGGCCCGGCCGTCCAGACCCTGCCGGTCTGGATCTACGCCAACCTGGCGCGCCCCAACCAGGCCCCGGTGGTGAACGTGGTGGCGGCGGTGCTGGTGCTGCTCTCCGTCGTCCCGGTGTACCTGGCCCAGCGGTTGTCCGCGGACAGCGCCGGCGGGCGGTTGTGACGCGCGGCTGTGACGGGCGCTTGTGACGGCTGGTTCCGGAAAAGCTGCAATGTTGAAACGGTGACGTTTCACCGAATGTCGAAACAGTCTTCCGAGCGATATTCAGTGAATGCGAAGGGCTGTGAATTGACTTCTCATCAGCCCCTTCACCTGCCCGAACGCCGTTCTTAATGTTTCCTTACCCGCAGCCGTTGACCACCGTTCATCAACTCTGCTTTCCTTCATGCCCAAGCAGCTGGCCCCACCGAGAGACCGTCAATTCCGGCTGTCCGGAAGATAGAACCGGATTCGGCGCTCGGTGGATTCCGCCTGCTGCTCCTTCCCCACAAAGGGATCGTTCGCGGCCCCCCGGCCGCAACGGGCGATCGGTAAGCAGAGAGGCACCCTCACCCCATGGGTCACTCCCCCAGAATGCGGCGCGCGAAGAACGCGGCGCTCACCGGCCTGGCGTCCATCGCGCTCGCCGCCGCCGGTCTCGCCGGCGCGGCCGGACCGGCCGCCGCCCAGGACATCTCCAGCTCCTCGGGCAGCGTCAACAACGAGTTCAACCCCTGGAGCCCCCAGGCCGGCCACCCGTACCGCCACGGCGCGGTGATGGGCAAGCAGCAGCAGAAGAAGTACAAGGAGTGGATGGCCGCCCACAACCAGGCGGCGGCCACCGGCCAGGAGACGCTCTCCTACGGCGGCGGCGTCGACGGCATCGGCGTGCAGAGCGGCCACTCCAAGGTCTACCTGGTCTTCTACGGCACCCAGTGGGGCACCCAGAGCACCGACGCCAACGGCAACGCCAAGTTCTCCGGCGACTCGGCCGGCGCGGCCGGTGCCACCCAGCAGATGTTCAAGGGCATCGGCACCAACGGCGAGACCTGGTCCGCCGACCTGACCCAGTGGTGCGACGGCCCCAACGTCGCCTCCGGCGCGGTCAGCTGCCCGTCGAACGCCAACTTCATCCCGTACCAGAGCGGCGGCGTGCTCTCCGGCGTCTGGTACGACAACGCGGCCGCCTCGCCCGCCTCGGCCAGCGGCAACCAGCTGGCCCAGGAGGCCGTCAAGGCCGCCGGCCACTTCGGCAACACCACGGCCGCCGCCAACCGCGACGCGTACTACATCGTCCTGTCGCCGCACGGCACCAACCCGGACGACTACCAGAACCCCACCACCGGGTACTGCGCCTGGCACGACTGGAACGGTGACACCACCCTCAACGGCGGTGCGGCCAGCTCGCCCTACGGCGACATCGCCTTCTCCAACCAGCCGTACAACGTCGACCAGGGCAGCAGCTGCGGCGTCGGCTTCGTCAACTCGCCCGGTACGCTGGACGGCTACACGATGACCCTCGGCCACGAGTGGCACGAGATGATGTCCGACCAGAACCCGGCCGGCGGCTGGACCAACCACGTCTCCGGCAGCTCGTACAACGGCCAGGAGAACTCGGACGAGTGCGCCTGGATCCAGCCCGGCTCGACCGGCGGCGCCGCCAACATCTCCTTCGGCTCCTACGGCACCTTCGCCGAGCAGGCCAGCTGGTCGAACGACACCAACTCCTGCGCCATCTCGCACGCCATCCTGAACCACGGCGGCGGCACCACCAACACCGTCACGGTGACCAACCCGGGCAACCAGTCGGGCACCGTCGGCACGGCGGCCAGCCTGCAGATCGGCGCGAGCGACTCGGCCTCCGGCCAGACCCTGACCTACTCGGCCACCGGCCTGCCCGCCGGCCTGTCGATCAACTCCTCGACCGGCCTGATCTCCGGCACCCCGACCGCCGCCGGCACCGCCAACGTGACGGTCACCGCGACCGACACCACCGGCGCCGCGGGCAGCACCACGTTCAGCTGGACCGAGTCCGGCGGCTCCGGCGGCGGCAACGCCGTCACCAACGGCGGCTTCGAGACCGGCAGCCTGAGCGGCTGGACCGCCGCCGGCACCACCTCCGCCACCACGGGCGCGGCGCACAGCGGCAGCTACGGCGCGATGGTCGGCTCCACCAACCCGACCGGGGACTCCTCCGTCGCCCAGACCTTCACCGCGCCGACCGGATCCAGCAAGCTGTCCTTCTGGTACAGCAACACCTGCGACGACACGGTGACCTACGACTGGGCCACCGCCACGTTGAAGGACAACACCACCGGCACCACCACCACGGTCCTCGCCAAGACCTGCACCACCACCGGCAGCTGGACCAACAAGACGGCCGCCGTCACCCCGGGCCACTCGTACACGCTCACCCTGAGCAACCACGACGACAACTACCCGGGTGACCCGACCTACACCTACTACGACGACGTGACCGTCTCCTGACGATCGCCTCGGCTCGACGCACCGGGGTGGGCCTCGCGCCCGCCCCGGTGCGGTATTTCCGCATTCGGGGGGATCCGATCCGGCGTCCCGCGCGTCGAACCACCACCGCTTCCACCCCGACCCGAAGGAACCCCGTGAATCTCGGCAGACCCCTCACCCTCGCCCTCGGCTGCGCCGCCGCCCTGCTGGCCCTGACCGGCTGCGGCTCCACCGGCGCGTCCGCCCCGGCGTCCCCCACGGCCCTGGTCACGATCAAGCCGGCCGCCGTGACCGCCGACGAGAAGGCCAACCACACCACGGTGAAGGCGACCGTCGGGGCCACCGTCTCGGTCGAACTCCAGGGGACGTACTGGTCCGCCGCCACCAGCTCCGCCCCCGAGGTGCTCTCCCCGGTCGGCTCCCCGACCACCGCGCCGTCCCCCTCCTGCCGCCCCGGCGGCGGCTGCGGCACCGTCATCACCTCCTTCACCGCCCGCACGGCGGGCACGGCCCACCTGACCGCCTCCCGCACCGTCTGCGGCGAAGCCCTCAACTGCACGCCGAAGCAGCGCGGTTACGACGTGACCGTCGAGGTCACCGGCTGAGTCACCGGCTGAGTCCCCGGCGCGGTGCGCAGCGCCGCTGTGAGCCGGGTCACGCTTGAGCCCGCCCCTGGGGCAGGGTGGAGATTCGTCGCGGCAGCCGGACAGCGGTCCGGGCACGACGAACACCGGGGAGCACCCATGACCACCACCCACCCTGACCGGTCCGCCTACTCCGACCAGGGGCAGGACCGACCGGAACTGCGGCGGGCGATCGAGGAGCTGGCCGGCTCCGGCTTCCTCGGCGTGCAGCTGCGGGTGAGCGACGAACGGGGCAGCTGGGCCGGCAGCGCCGGAGCCCGCGAACGGGGCGGCGACGCCCCGGCGCTGACCGACGGGCACTTCCGGATCGGCAGCAGCACCAAGAGTTTCGTCGCCACCACCGTGCTGCTGCTGGTCGCCGAGGGCCGGATCGGCCTGGACACCCCCGCCGACCACTACCTGCCCGCGTTCGGGCTGGACCACCGGATCACCGTACGGATGCTGCTCCAGCACACCAGCGGCGTGTTCAGCCACACCGGCGAGCTGCTGGCGGACGGCACGGTCGAGCCCGGTGTCCCCTGGCGGGGCAAGGAGTGGGTGGACCTGCGCTTCCACACCTACCGGCCCGAGGAACTGGTCCGGCTGGCGCTGTCCCGGGCGCCGAGGTTCGCGCCGGGGGAGGGGTGGAGCTACTCCAACACCAACTACGTGCTGGCCCGGCTGGTGATCGAACGGGCCACCGGCCGGACGTTCGCCGAGGAGCTGCGGCGGCTGGTGCTGGCCCCGCTGGGGCTGACCGGCACCGTGGCGCCGGGCAGCTCGCCCGAGCTCCCCGAGCCGCACCACCACGGCTACTACCGCTACCGGGACGGCGGGCAGGAGCGCACGGTCGACGTCACCCGGCACGACCCCAGCTGGGTCGCGGCCGGCGGCGACATGATCTCGACCACCCAGGACCTGCACACCTACTTCACCGCGCTGATGGGCGGCCGACTGCTGCCCGCCGGACTACTGGCCGAGATGCGCACCCCGGAGGAGCGGGCCGGCTACGGCCTCGGCCTGTTCGCCCAGGACCTCGGCCCGGCCGGCGGCACGATCTACCACCACAACGGCGCCACCATCGGCTCGGCGGCGCTGATGTACGGCTCCGCCGACGGGAGCCGGGTCCTGACGGCCGGTCTGAACTTCGTGGACGACCCGGAGATGTCCGTGGCCGCGGGCTTCCAGCGGGCCCAACAGCTGCTGGTGGGCGCGGTGTTCGGCGGCGAGCAGGCGCCGGCCGGGCCGACCGGGTCGGCCGGCTGACCGGTCGGCGGGCTGACCGGCCGGCCGCCGGACCCGATCGCACGGGAGACTTGGCGCATGATGAACGGAGTCACGATCGGTCAGGCGGCGTCCTTCCTCGGCGTCTCGGTGAAGACGGTGCGGCACTACCACGAGCACGGGCTGGTGGCGGAGCCGCCGCGGGACGGCTCCGGCTACCGGCGGTACGGCTCGGACCAGCTGCTGCGCCTGGTGCAGGTGCGCACGCTGGCCACCGCCGGGGTCCCGCTGGCCGAGATCGGGCCGCTGCTCGACGCCGGGGCCGAGGAGTTCACCGCCGCCCTGGCCGACGTCCAGCGACGGCTGGCCGAGCGGATCGCCGAACTGGAGGAGCGCCGCGCCACGCTGCACCGGCTGGCCGAGGGCGACCGGGCCCTGCTGCCCGACCGCGCCTGCGCCGTCCTGGACCGGATGGCCGGACTCGGCTACGGCCCGGACTACGTGGCCGGGCAGCGCGAGGCGCTGGTGCTCGCCCGGGTGCTGGTGCCGGGCGGCTTCGACGCCTTCCTCGCCCAGCTCGAACGACAGCTGGACGACCCCGGGTTCGTCGACCTGGCCCAGCGGGCCTGGGAGGCCGAGGGCTGGGAGCCGGACGATCCCAGGATCGAGGAACTCGCCGACGCCATGGCCGAGCGCTACCTCGCCAACCCCGCGCTGCTGGCCGATCCGGCCGGCCTGGAGGCCTGGAGCAGGGCCGCCACCCAGTACCGGCTGATCGACCGCCACCGCGAGGACCAGACCCCGAGCGCGGCCCGGCTGACCACCCTCACCGAGGCCAGGCTCCGCTCCGCCGGGGCACCGGCGCCCCGGGTTCCCAGACGGTGAACCGCGCTTGGGCCGCCCCGACGGTGCGCCCCGCCCCGGAGGGCAACAGCCTTGCCCCCGGCGGCCGGCGGGGCTCGGCGCGGCCCCGCCGGCCGCCGTGGGGGAGCGGGCCTCAGTCGGTCGGGGCGCCGGTCTCGGTCAGCGTGCCGTCCGCCAGCCGCAGCCAGCGGTCGACGCCGATGCCGGCCAGGAAGCGTTCGTCGTGGCTCACCACCAGGAACGCCCCCTGGTAGGAGTTGAGGGCGCCCTCCAACTGCCCGACGCTGACCAGGTCGAGGTTGTTGGTCGGCTCGTCGAGCAGCAGCAGCTGGGGTGCGGGTTCGGCGCACAGCACGCAGGCCAGGGTGGCGCGCAGCCGCTCGCCGCCGGACAGTGCCCGCACCGGCAGGTGGGCGCGGGCGCCGCGGAACAGGAAGCGGGCGAGGATGTTCATCCGCTCGGCCTCGGGGCGCTCCGGCGCCGCGGCGGCGAAGTTCTCCGCCACGGTGCGGTCCTGGTCCAGCAGGTCCAGCCGCTGGGAGAGGTAGGCGACCCGGCCGTCGGCGCGCTTGACCTGGCCCTCGTCCGGGGCGAGGTCCCCGACGAGCAGGCGCAGCAGGGTGGTCTTCCCCGCGCCGTTGGCGCCGAAGAGGGCGATCCGCTCCGGGCCGCGGACGGTCAGGTCGATCCCGCCGTCGGCGAACAGCGGGCTGCCGTCGCGCCGGACCTGGAGCTGCTCGCCGATGAAGAGGTCGCGCCCGCTGGGCACCCTGGTCCCGGAGAGGTCGAGGGTGAGTCGCTGTTCCTCGCGCACGGCGCGCCCGGCCTCGTCCAGCCGGGCCTTGGCCTCGTCGACCCGGGCGGAGTGCACCTGGCCGGAGCGCCCGGCCGACTCCTGGGCGCCGCGCTTCATGTTCCCGGCGAAGATCCGGGGCAGTCCGGCGTTCTTGAGGTTGCGCGCGGCGTTGCCGGCCCGGCGTTCGGCGCGTTCCCGGGCCTGCTGCATCTCGCGCTTCTCGCGCTTGAGGTCCTGCTCGGCGTTGCGGACGTTCTTCTCGGCGACCTCCCGCTCCGCCTGGACCGCCTCCTCGTACGCGGTGAAGTCGCCTCCGTAGAGGCGCAGTTCGCGCGAGTCGAGTTCGGCGATGCGGTGCATCCGGTCGAGCAGGGCGCGGTCGTGGCTGACCAGCAGCAGGCAGCCGTTGAAGTCCTCCAACGCGTCGTACAGGCGGTGCCGGGCGCCGAGGTCGAGGTTGTTGGTGGGCTCGTCGAGCAGCAGGACGTCCGGTCGCTTCAACAGCTGGGCGGCGAGGCCGAGTCGGACGACCTGGCCGCCGCTGAGGGTGCCCAGTCGGCGGTCCAGCGGCAGCGCGCCGAGGCCGAGGCGTTCGAGCTGGGCGAGGGAGCGTTCCTCGACGTCCCAGTCGTCGCCGATGGTGGTGAAGTGCTCCTCGGCGACGTCCCCGGACTCCACCGCGTCGATGGCCCGGATCACCCCGGCCACGCCGAGCACCTCGGCGACCGTGAGGCCGGCCGTGAGCGGGAGGTCCTGGGGGAGGTAGGCGGCCGTGCCGTTGATCGTCACCGACCCGGTGGACGGGCGCAGTTGACCGGCGATCAGCTTGAGCAGCGTGCTCTTGCCCGAGCCGTTGGGCGCGACCAGGCCGGTGCGGCCGGTGCCGACGGAGAAGGAGAGGTCGTGGAAGACGGGGGTGTCGTCCGGCCAGGAGAAGGACAGCTGGGAGGCGACGACGGATGCGGAAGACGCAGAAGACGCAGAAGACATGGAGAACTACCTGGAAGTGAGCGGGCGGAGACGAGTCCGGCCCGGATGAGACAGGGGGACTGGGTACGACGATTCCGACCGCTGCACCGGGCGCCCTGCGCCCACAACGGTCAAGAAGCCCGGGACTCACCCGGAGATGTCGTCGTCACCCGCCATGTCTGCTGCACTCCTCGAAAGGGGGTAGGTCGTTCGCCAGCGTAGCAGTCCACTTCGCCCCGCGCCGTTCGTTTTTCCGGCGCGAGGCGAGGGACTCGGCGTCAGAGCCGGTCGGCGTCGACGACGGCCTGGGCGAAGGCCGTCGGCGCCTCCTGGGGGAGGTTGTGGCCGATGCCGGGCAGCGTCCGGTGCTCGTACGGGCCGGTGAACATGGCCCGGTACGAGGAGCCGTCGCCGGGGGCGGGGGTGAACGGGTCCAGCGCGGGGTCGAGGGTGACGGTCGGCACCTGGATGGTCGGCTTGCGGGCCAGCAGGTGCTCGTCGTGGTCGTAGCGGCGCTCGCCGTCGGCCAGGCTCAGCCGCCAGCGGTAGTTGTGGACCACGATCGCGGCGTAGTCGGGGTTCTCGAAGGCGGCCGCGGTGCGTTCGAAGGTGGCGTCGTCGAAGTTCCAGGTGGGGGAGGCGGTCCGCCAGACCTCCCGGGCGAGGTCGTGCCGCAGCTTCGGGTCCTGCATGGCACGTTCGCCGCGGTCGGTGGCGAAGTAGTACTGGTACCAGAAGGCGTGCTCGGTGACCGGTGCGATCGGGTTCCGCTGGGCGTCGCGGTTGGTGATGAGGTAACCGGTCACCGACACCAGGGCCTTGACCCGCTCGGGCCACAGGGCCGCCAGGATGTCGGCGGTCCGCGCGCCCCAGTCGAAGCCCGCGACCACGGCGCGGTCGATCCGGAGCGCGTCCAGCAGCGCGATGATGTCCCGGGCGATGGCCGACTGCTGGCCGTTGCGCACGGTCCGGGCGGAGCGGAAGCGGGTGCTGCCGTGGCCGCGCAGGTAGGGGACGATCACGCGGTAGCCGAGGTCGGCGAGCAGCGGGGCGACGTCCAGGTAGCTGTGGATGTCGTAGGGCCAGCCGTGCAGGCAGAGCACCACCGGCCCGTCGGCGGGCCCGAGTTCGGCGTAGCCGACGTCGAGCACGCCGGCGGTGACCTGGCGCAGCACCGGGAAGGTGGTGTGGGTGCCCGGGGTGATCGTCGGGACCACCGGGGCCGGGCCGGAGCGGCCGCGGGTGGGTGCGGGGGCGGCGCCGGCCGTGCCCGGCAGGCCGGCCAGCGCGAGGGCGGCCGCGCCGGCGCCGAGTCCGACGGTCCTGTGGAAGCTGCGCCTGTCGATCATGAGTTGCCCTCCGGAAGCTGCGGGGCCGGTACGGGAACCGGACCCGGGCGGAACGTTACTGGTCTGGACAGTGATGGAGCGGGCGACGCGGCGCATCGCCGTCGGGAAGTCCCCGGGAGGCCCGGGGAGGCCCGGGGGAGTGTGCCGGGCATTGCGTTCGGGGCGGTGACTGGTCAGTATGGTGACGTGATGCACGCCTTCCCCTGCGGGACCCTGCCCCTCGACTTCGTCGGCACGCTGCGCGCCCGGCGCAACGCCGCGCCGCTGGAGAAGCTGGCCGCCCCCGAGCAACTCGACGCCTGGTTCGTGGAGTCCGGGATGTTCGACGACGGCGCCGGTGCCGACGAGACCGACCTCGACATCGCGGTCGACCTGCGCGAGTCGATCTACGCCCTGGTGGCCGCCCGGCTGGACGGGCAGCCGATGCCGGCCCGGGCGATCGCCGAGCTGAACCGGCACGCGGCCGGACTGCCGGTGACGCTGCGCCTGCACGCCACCGGGGCGACCAGGAGCGGATCCGTCTCCCAGGGCCTCGCGGCCCTGGCCCGGGAGGCCGTCGAGATCCTCGGCGGCGACGACGCCGCACTGCTGCGGGAGTGCGCCCGGCCGGAGTGCACCCAGGTCTACCTGGACCGCTCCCGCGGCCACCGGCGTGAATGGTGCGCCATGCGGACCTGCGGCAACCGGGTCAAGGCCGCGTCCTACCGGGCCCGCCAGCACGGCGGTGCCGACGACTGACGCCCCGCCGCAGGGTCGGTCCTCCGCCCCCGCCCCGGCCGCTGCTGCGGCCACCGGGCGGGGGTTCGGCATTTCCGCGTCCGGTCGGGGGCCCGGACGCGACCCGTACCGGTGGCGTCAGCCGGACCGTGCGGCCCTCGCCCGTCACGATGACCGTTCCGGTGCAGCTGACTGCCATGGCTGTGCCTCCTGGTGAGTGCTCGTCCGATGAGCCCTTGTCGGCGTCACCGTTCTGACTGGTGATGAGTATTCGTGGTGACTTGAGAGAGTGTCAAGGCAAGGGCTCTCAACTGTCCTTGTTTCCTCCGGAAAGTGAGGATTATCAACCCAGGCTCAACCTTCATTCGATAACTCCCCCGATGGGTTACCCGATCTGGCGTCATGCTCGCCAGAAGGGAGGCCGACGGCCGCCACCGAGTCGACCCTCTGCTGTTCCCCCGGAGTTCAACCGCGTGCTCCTGACGCCACCCCGTCAACCCCCTACCTTCCCTGGGGGACTGCGAGAAGGAGCCATGGAAGACACGCAACCTGCCGTACGGGCACGGGGATTGACGAAGTGCTTCGGTGACGTCGTGGCGCTCGACGGAGTCGGGCTGGAGCTGCTCCCCGGGCGGATCCACGGGCTCGCCGGGCCGAACGGCGCGGGGAAGACCACCCTGCTCGGGCTGCTGCTCGGGCTGGCCGTCGCCGACGGCGGCGAGCTGGAGGTGCTGGGCAGACCGGTCGGCCGGGCGCTCGCGGCACCCGACGGCGTGGCGGGCTTCGTCGACGGCCCCGGCCTCTACCCCTCGCTGACCGCGCGGCGGAACCTGGCCGCGCTGGCGGCGCTGCGCGGGGAGGACACCGGCGCGGGCCGGATCGACGAGGTGCTGTACGAGGTCGGGCTGCGGGACGTCGCCGACGACCGGGTGCGCGGCTTCTCCCTGGGCATGCGCCAGCGACTCGGCCTGGCGGCCGCGCTGCTCACCCGGCCGCGGCTGCTGGTGCTCGACGAACCCTCCAACGGCCTGGACCCGGCCGGCCAGCAGCACGTCCACGGGGCGCTGCGCCGGCTCGCCGAGGACGGCGTGACCGTCGTGCTGTCCAGCCACCGGATGGACGACCTGGAGTCGCTCTGCTCCGAGGTGACGATCCTCGCCACCGGGCGGGTCCGGTTCTCCGGCCCGCTGGGCGGGTTGGCCGCCGACACCCGCGCGCTCCAGCACCGGCTGCTCACCTCCGACCTGGGCGCCGCGCGGCGGGTGGCCGTCGGGACGGCCGGGGTGACGGTGCTGGACGGGGCCGGGGCGTGGCGCGGTACGGAGGCGCTGGTGGTGCGCGCCACCGGGCCGGCCGTGGAGCGGCTGGTGGACGGACTGGTGCAGGAGGGCGTCCGGGTGCGCGAGGTCGCGCCCGTGGTGTCGCCGCTGGAGGCCGCGTACCTGGCCCTCACCGAGGAGCAGCAGGAGGACGGGCGATGAGCACGGTCACGGCCGGGGAGACGGCGGCCGGTGCGGCGGCAGGGGCCGGTGCGCGCCGGGTGCCGGTGGGCCGGGTGTACCGCTTCGAGCTGGTGAAGCTGGTCTCCCAGTGGCGGATCCGCCTGCTGGTGCTGGCCTGTTGGGCGCTGCCCGGGCTGTTCGTGGCCGCCGTCGCCCAGCAGGGCACGCTGCCCTCCGACACCCTGTTCGGCCGCTGGATGCACGCCACGGCGTGGGCCGGCCCGCTGGTGCTGCTGGGCTTCGCGGGCTCCTGGGCGCTGCCGTTGCTGACCTCGGTGGTCGCGGGCGACGTGTTCGCCGCCGAGGACCGGCTCGGCACCTGGCGGCACCTGCTGGTGGCGGTCCGTTCGCCGCGCCGGATCTTCCTCGCCAAGACCTTGGCGAGCGCAACCGTGATCGTCCTGCTGGTGGCCGGACTGGTGGCGTCCGGTACGGCGGGCGGGCTCGCCGCGGTGGGGAACCAGCCGCTGGTCGGCGTCGACGGGCACCTGCTGGCGCCGTCCGACGCGGCCGTGGGCGTCCTGCTGGCCTGGGCCGCCGCGCTGGCGCCGACGATGGCGCTGGCCTCGCTCGGCCTGCTCGGCTCGGTCGTGCTGGGCCGCTCCCCGATGGGCCTGCTGGTCCCCGCGCTGTCCGCGGTCGCGATGCAGCTCGCCCAGACGCTGCCGCTCCCGGTGCCGCTGCGGTTGGCCCTGCCCGGCTACGCCTTCGTCTCCTGGAACGGGCTGTTCGCCGATCCGAACCGGCTGCCGGAGCTGCTGATCGCGGTCGCGGTCAGCCTGGTCTGGGCCGTGGTGGCGACCGCCGCGGCCTACCGGCTGTTCGTCCGGCGGGACTTCACCAACGGCAGCGAGGACGGCGAGAAGCGACGCGCGCTCACCCACGGGGTGCTGCCGCTGGCCGGGCTGCTCGCGCTGACCACCGGGGTGGTCGCGGTGGCCGCGCCCTCGACGGGCTCGGGGATCAGCCGGGCGAAGGTCCAGCGGACGGTCTCCACCGTGTTCGCCCACCTGTACCGGCTGCAGACCGAGCAGTTGCACCGCCCCGCCGTGACCGAGGCCGACCTGCGGGTGGCCGCGGACTGCAACCGGGGCGACGGCCAGGTCGAACCGGAGGGCCCGGGCAACGACTGGCGCTGCGTGGTCACCTGGCACCTGCCCGGCACCGAGGCCCCCGGTACGGCGGTCTACCAGCTCGACGTCGCCTCGGACGGCCGGGTGATGGCCGACGGTGACGGGCCGAAGGAGGTCAACGGCTACTTCCTGGTCCACACCGGCACCGGGGACGCGCCGAACCCGCTCTGGCAGTTCGACGGCCAGATCGACCTGCTCGACTCCTCGACGGACTGAGCGCACTGAGCGCACTGAGCGCATGACCCGCACCACCCGCATCACCGGCACCACCCGCACCACCCGCACCACCCGCAGCGAAGACACCGGAATCAACGCAGCGCACTCACCACGAAGGGCTGACGCCATGCAGGTAACGCGTCGTCGACGAGTCCAGAAGGAGCACCCGGTGCTCCTCGGCCGCAAGGTCGGCCGCCGGGCCACCCTGGCCACGGCGTGCATCACGGCGGTGGCCGTGGCCACGGGCACCGCTTTCGCCACCACCCACCAGTTCGGCACCGACCAGGTCGGCCAGGTCACCGCCGACGGCCAGGTGATCTCCAGCGACCAGTACCTCGCCCCGTACGGCGACCGCCTGGTCATCGACAACGGCAAGCTGATGGGCTCCCGGGTCAGCCCGGACGGCACCCACCTGGCCGCCTCGCTGGCCGACGGCGACGCCTCGCTGGTCGTGGTCGACCTCAGGACCGGCAAGGTGCAACAGCGCGCCGGCAAGGCCAAGACCGCCGACCTGCACCTGACCGACGGCTCGGTCGGCCAGGAGGCCCCGGTCTACTCACCGGACGGCAAGCAGCTGTGGCTCGGCCAGCTCGACGGCTACACCAGGTTCACCGTGAACGCGGACGGCTCCCTGGCGAACCCGGTGAAGGTCGCCATCCCGGCCGACGGCAGCAAGCACGCGCTGGCCTCGGGCCTGGTGTTCTCGGCCGACGGCTCGACGGTGTACGCGGCCGTCAACGGCCAGAACCGGGTGGTCGAGATCAACACGGCCACCGGAGCGCTCGGGCAGAGCTGGACGACCGGCAACGCACCGCGCGGCATCGTCCAGGTCGGACACAAGCTGTACGTCAGCAACGAGGGCGGCCGCGCCGCCACCTCCGACGACGACACGCTGAACTCCTACGGCACCCAGGTGCCGGCCGATCCGGACACCGGTGCCACCACCACGGGCACCGTCAGCGTGATCGACCTGGCGGACCGCTCCGCCGCCGTCGGGTCCATCGAGGTGGGCCTGCACCCGACGGCCGTGTACGCCAAGGGCGGGACGGTCTTCGTCGCGGACACCTCCTCCGACCAGGTGTCCGTGATCGACGCGGTGCGGGGCAAGGTGGTGCAGCGGATCTCCACCAAGCCCTGGCCGGAGGCCTCCGTGGGCTACGAGCCCACCGCGATCACGCTCACCGACGACGGGCGCCTGCTGGTCACCCTCGGCCGGGCCGACGCCGTGGCCGTCTACCGCTTCGCCGGTGCCCAGGAGCCGGTGAGCTACGTCGGCCTGCTGCCCACCGACTACTTCCCGGCGGAGGTCACCACCGTCGGCTCCAAGGTGGTCGTCTCCAACACCCGTGGCATCGACGCGCGCCGCCCCAACTCCACCGGCGCCCACAACGCCCACGACACCACCTCCAGCCTGACGCAGTTCACCCTGCCGTCCGACCAGGAGATCCGCTCCCGGACGGACCAGGTCTTCCGGCAGAACGGCTGGACCAAGGGCGCCGTCCGGACGGCGGACGGGCACAAGGCGAAGCCCGTCGCGGTGCCGGCCCGGATCGGCGACCCGTCGACGATCAAGCACGTCTTCCTGATCGTCAAGGAGAACCGGACCTACGACCAGGTCTTCGGCGACATCGGCAAGGGCAACGGGGACCCGAAACTGGCCCAGTTCGGTGCCAACGTCACGCCCAACCAGCAGGCGCTGGCCAAGCAGTTCGGGCTCTACGACAACACCTACGACATCGGCACCAACTCCGCCGAGGGCCACAACTGGCTGATGCAGGCGGACAATCCGGAGTACACCGAGTCCTCGGCCGGGGAGTACGAGCGCAGTTACGACACCGAGGACGACGCCCTGGGCCACCAGCGCTCGGGCTTCCTGTGGACCGGCGCCCAGGCGGCCGGCCAGGACGTGCGCGACTTCGGCGAGTTCCACCAGTTCCTCACCAAGCCCGACGGCGCGAGCTGGCAGAACCTGTACTGCGACTCGAAGAACATGGACGCGACGGGCGACGACACCGCCTACCCGCTCAACTCCTCCTCGCCGATCCCCTCGCTCAACGACGTGTCGGTGCCCGGCTTCCCGAAGTTCGACACCGACGTGCCGGACCTCTACCGCTACCAGATCTGGAAGCAGGACTTCGAGCAGAACGGCCCGGCGGCCCTCAACATGCTGTGGCTGTCCAGCGACCACACCGGCGGTCCGGCCAGCCCGGCCGCGCAGGTCGCCGACAACGACCTCGCGGTCGGCAGGATCGTCCAGGAGATCTCGCACAGCGAGTACTGGAAGGACACCGCGATCTTCGTGGTCGAGGACGACTCCCAGGCCGGCCTCGACCACGTCGACGGCCACCGCGCCCCGATCCAGATCATCAGCCCCTGGGCCCAGCACGGCGCCGTCGACAGCCGCTACTACTCGCAGATCACCATGGTCCGCACCATCGAGCAGATCCTCGGGATCCACCCGATGAACCAGAAGGACAGCGCGGCCAGCCCGATGACCACCGCCTTCACCGACAAGCCGGACCTCACCCCGTTCACCGCGGTGCCCAACCGCACCTCGCTGACCGACGGCCTCAAGACCCCGCCGTCCTGCGGCGTCGACGTACCCGGCGCCCCGGACGCGAGCGCGGCGGCGGCGCCGGTGACCGTCGCCCCGCCGACGGCCGAGCGGCAGGTCGCTGCCCAGTGGGAGGACTGGAAGTCCAAGCAGCAGCTGACCGGCCCGAACGCGGCGCCGGACCGGGCCAACCCGGCCCAGATGAACCACCTGACCTGGTACCAGACGCACAACTGGCGGACCCCGTACCCGGGCGAGGACGCGATCCACGCCCCGAACGACGTCCCCGGCGCCTACATCCCCTCCGCGGAGAACGACGGCTGACACCCGCCGCTGACATCCGCCGCTGACACCCCGGACCGGCACTGCTCGGACCGGTCCGGGGCGTCGGCCCGCTCTCACACCACGATGACCCGGCGCCCGCGGGTGTGCCCGGCCCGGCTGTCGGCGTGCGCCGCCGCGGCCGCGGCCAGCGGGTACGAGGTGTCGACGGGGATGTGCAGCCGGCCCCGGGCGATCAGGTCGGCGGCCTCGGCGAGCGCCGCCGGGACGCTCCCGGCCGTGCCGGAGAACCGGACCCCGAGCCCGGGCGCGTCGAGGTCGGCGATGGACACCACCCTCCTCGGATCCCCGGTCAGTTCGACGAGTTCGCGGATCACACCGTTGCCGGCCAGGTCCAGGGCGGCGTCGACCGGGCCGAGCCCGTGCACCCGCTCCACCCAGCCCTCGCCGTACGTGGTGGCCAGCGCACCCAGGCCGCGCAGGTAGTCCTGGTTCGCGGCGCCGGCCGTGCCGATCACGGTGATGCCGCGGTCACGGGCGATCTGCAGCACCGCCGAACCGACGCCCCCGGCCGCACCGCTGACCAGCAGCGTCTGCCCCGGTCGTACGCCGACCTCGCGGAGGATGCGCAGCGCGGTCTCCACCACGGAGGGGTATCCCGCCGCCTCCTCGAAGCCCAGCCCCTCGGGCATCCTCGCCCAGGCGGACAGCACCGCGAACTCGGCGTAGGTGTCGACCCCCTCGCCGAACACGTGGTCGCCGACCTCGACCCCCTCGACCCCCGCCCCGACCTGGTCCACCACCCCGGCGGCGTCCAGTCCGACCCCGGCGGGCAGTCGGAGCGGATGGGCCCCCAGTACCTGGCCCTCCCGGAGCCGCCAGTCCACGGGGTTCACGCCCGCCGCCCGTACGGCGATCCGAATGCGGCCGGGGCCCGCCTCGGGCCGCGCGGCGTCCACCAGGCGCAGGACCTCCGGGCCGCCGAACTCGGTGTAGCTGACCTTCTTCATGGTCTCCATGCGGCCGACCGTAGCACTAACGGTTAGTATTTTGGAACTGTTCCGTTTTCATGGCTGATAGCATCACGGGCATGACCGAGCCGACCGGGACCACCGCCGTGACCGAGCCGACCGGCCGCCGCGAGCGCAAGAAGGCCGCGACCCGCCGGAAGATCGCCGACACCGCCCTGCGGCTCTTCCTGGAGCGCGGCTACGACGCGGTGGGCATCCGCGAGGTGGCCGCCGAGGCCGACGTCGCCGTCACCACGGTCTTCTCCCACTTCGCCGCCAAGGAGGCCCTGGTCTTCGAGCAGGACGAGGACTTCGAACAGCGCCTCGTCCTGGCCGTCACCGACCGGACCCCCGAGGAACCGCTGATCCCCGCCCTGCGCCGCGAGATCCACGCCATGGTGCGGCACTGCACGGCCGACGGCGCCGCCACGATCTGGCGCCTGATCGACTCCTCGCCCGCCCTGCGCGCCTACGAGGAGTCGATGCGGCTGCGCCACGCCGCGGCCCTGGGCGCGGCCATCACCGCCCTGCCCGGGCAGACCCGCACCCCCACCGCCTGCCGGGCCGTCGCCCGCTTCGTGATCGACGCCTTCTCGCTGGCCCGCGACGCGGCCGACCCGGCGGCCACGGTGGACGAGGTCTTCCGGATGATCGAAGCCGCCTGGGCGCCGCACCCCGCCTGACCGGACGCCGGAGCCCGGGGTGGGGCGGCCGCGTTCAGGGCCGCCCCACCCCGGGCAGTGTCAGGTCGCCGGTCGGGCTCGGTTCGGGCTCAGTACTGGCGGGACTGCTTCCACATGACGTACCCGTTCAGGTTGGTGGCGACCAGGTAGGCGCGGTAGGCGTCCATGATGAGCCGCGGGCCGTACGCCGAGGCGAAGGCGATGGCCTCGCGGGTCCAGTCGCCGTGCGAGCCGGTGTCCTGGACGTCCTCCAGGTACAGCACGCCCGTGCCCTGCTGCCGGACGGCGACCTGCCCCCAGCCGGAGCCCGCCATGGCGATGGCCGGCTCCGAGTCGGTCTGCACGCCGTCCAGGATGCTCCGCCCGTACCAGGCGTTGTCCTGGTAGTACGTGCGGATGACGTTCACCCGGTTGTCGAGCCCCCGGTAGGCCATCAGCAGCAGGTTGTTGGCGGGGCTGAACGCCAGCGCCGGGGAGGAGTTGCTCGTCGCGCCGGCGACCCGCACCGGGTCGCCCCAGAGGTTGTTCGGGATGTTGAAGATCATGCTCCAGATCTCGTTGCTGTTCGCGCCGTGGAACGCCAGCGAGATGTTGTTGTGCGGCAGCGCGGCGATGGCCACCGGGCGGCCGTCGTTCGTCTGGGCGCCGTTCGGGACCTGGATCCAGTTGCCGAAGTTCAGGTACCGCTGGCCGTTGTTGGCCTGGTTCACGGTCAGGACGCAGTAGAAGATGAACCCGTTGGTGCCGGTGTGGAACAGCACGAACTGGGCCCCGCCCATGTAGACCACCTGCGGGCTGGCATTGGTCGTCCCCGCGAGGCGGACCGGTCGGCCGTGGTCGAGCGAGAGGTACATGCCGGGGTTGTCGTATCCGCGCCACACCTGGATGAGATCGCCGTTGGTGGCCCGGGCCTCGCCCATGAAGCCGTTCGCCCGGACCGGGACGTTGTCCTCGATCTCGCTGGCCCAGGTGCTGCTCTCGCCGAACACGGCGGCGGACGCGGGGGCGTTGGAGAACATCAGCACGGCCAGGGCGGTCGTCGCGGTGACGGCGGCCATGCGCCACTTGGCGCGAAGGGAGCTCATGGGAATTCCTTGGAAGAGAACATCGGGGGACCGACGGCCGGGGGTGGGGCACCCTCCGACCGCCGACACCGATGCTTCCCGCTCCGACGCACACGCAGCATCAGTCATTTGACTGTCGAGTCCCGGACGTCGCGTCGGGGCCGCCCTGCTCGGCGGCGACGCCGAGGAGATCATCGCCCGGAACGCGCGCAATCCGACCTTCACCGACGTCCGCCACGGAGTGATGCCCGGGTAGCCGGGCCGCCCGCCGTCGGACTGCCGTGATTCCTCCGCTTCGTAGACGGAGTTCCCTTGTCCGTAAATGTCTGGCCATTCGGGCTGCGTCGGGGGAGACTCCGGACCATGGACATGGGTATCTCCGGTTTCGAACCGTCCTTCCTGATCGGGATCGAGGCGGTGCGGCAGGCGCACGGCCCGCGCCTCGCCGCGCTCGCGGGCAGGCGGCTGACGGGCTTCGCCGTGGTGCGCTTCGCCGAGGACGGGGAGTGGTTCGCCGACTGTCCGGTGGTGCTGGACTTCGACGGTGTCCGGGTGGAGGTCTGCCACCGGTACCTCGACAGGCTGTCCATCGGCTGGGGCACGATCGACACCGGGGCGCACATCGTCAACTGGGAGTGGTTCGAGTTCTCGCCCGAGTGGTCCCGTGCCGACGAGGTCCTGGAGCCGTTCGTCGGGCAGGAACTGCGCGAGGTCCGGCTGCTGGAATGGCGACCGGCGGGGCCCGATCTGGCGAACGGAACGGTGGCGGTGGAATTCGACTTCGGCGGTGGCACCCTGCGGATCGTCAACGGGCTGGACGAGAACCATCTGGAGGTCGGCGCGGCCCATCCTGACTACGTTGCGTACGAGTTGGTCGGCTGATCGGTCGGGCGGGTGCGGAGCGTGAACCTGGCCTTGGGGCGGCTCAGGGCCCCCGTCCGGTGGTAGAAGCGGATGGCGTCGGTGTTCCAGTCGGGTGTCTGCCACTGCACCTGCGCGGCGCCCAGTGCTGCGGCCGCTTCCCGTACGGCGTCGAGCAGGGCGCGGCCCCACCCGCCGCCCCGGTGGGCCTCGGTGACGAACAGGCAGTCCAGGTGGACGTAGTCGGCGGCCTGCCAGGTGGAGAACTCCCGGGAGAAACTCGCGTAGCCGGTCAGTTCGCCGCCGTGGTCGACCACCAGGCACCACGCCCTCGGCTGCGCGGCGAACAGTGCGGGCGCCAGCCGGGCGGCGAGGTCCGCGGGCACCGGCTCGGCGCGCTCGTAGGCGGCGTGGTCGGCGCACAGCCGGGCGAGCGCGGGCAGGTCGGCCGGGGTGGCCGGGCGGATCGTGCCGCCCGGCCGTGCGGCGGCGCTCAGCATGCGCAGGAGATGCCCGAGCGCGGGGCGGTCAGGTCGTCGACGGGGCGGCTCTCGGGGCCGGTGGCGGTGTCGTACGCGAAGCCCTCGCGGACCCAGTACTCGAAGCCGCCGAGCATCTCCTTGACGGGGTGGCCGAGGAGGGCGAAGGCCAGGGCCGCCCGGGTGGCGCCGTTGCAGCCGGGGCCCCAGCAGTAGGTGACCACGGTCCGGGTGGCCGGGTCGATCAACTTCGGTGCGAGCTCGGCGATCCGCGCGGTGGGGATGTGCACGGCGCCGGGGATGTGGCCCTGGTTCCAGGCGACCTCGCTGCGGGTGTCGACCACCACCACACCGGGTGCGCCGGACGCCAGGTCGGCGTGGACGTCGGAGACGTCCGCCTCGAAGGCGAGTCGGGCGGCGTAGTGGGCGGCGGCCTCGGCCGGGGTGGCGGCGGGCACGGTCAGGACGGCGCTGGCGGACATCGGAAACCTCGTGTTCCTGCTGGTGGGGAGGGGTTCGGTGCGGCCGTTCCGGGTTTCCCCGGTCGGCGATGACTCCATCCTCCGGTCCCGGGGCCCACCCCCACGAGTGGCGTGAACGCCGAAGGCCGTCAAGATCCCGCCAGGTGCTGTCGGCCCGTCGGGAGAGGATGACGACATGACGATCACACCCACGCTGGTGGCCAGCTACCCGATCCCGAGCGGGAGCAACTCCCGCTCCTCCGTCGATCCGACCGGCCCCGTTCCCCGCCTGGAGGTCCACGACGGCACCTCGCTGCGCCTCTACGACCTGCGGGAGCAGGCCGAACTGACGGCCGAGTTCCCGGCCCCGGGCCCCGAGTGGTGGGCGCCGGTGTGGACGGCTCCCGACCTCTCCTTCGCCGTCTTCGGCGCCGGGGACGGGTACGTCGCGATGGCCCAGGACGGCACGGAGCTCTGGCGGCAGCCGTACGGCACCTGGCGGGTGGACCGCTGGGGCCACGTCCTGTTCACGGTGACCGGTGCCGACCGGGAGCTCCGGATCTGGCTGCGACTGCCCTCCGGACTGCCGGACGCCACCGTCTTCCTGACCCTGGACGCCGAGGGACGGGTGCTGGCCCGGAGCGTGCTCGAGTGCGGCGGCTACGAGCGGTACGCCCACCTGCTCCTGGACGCGGACGGCGAGGTCATCGGGGTGGACGTCTCGGGCGGTTCCGGGCCGACCACCCGCCACCGGCTCCGCCGGGAGTCCGGCGCCCTCGTCCTGGCCGAGCCGCTGCCGCAGGACACGGTCCCCCGGCTCCCGGCGGACCGCGACTACCTGGACGCGGACTCCGGCAACACCCGCTGCATGACCGTCGATCGGAGGGGCCGGGACATCAGCTGGCACGCCGTGCCCTCCTACGAGGTCACCGCCACGCTCCGGCTGAGCGACTTCCCGGCCCCCGGCACCGGCGACTGCTCGGTCCACAACGACCCGTCCATCTCCTCCTGGTGCCGTTTCGTGGACGACTCCACCGTGCTGGTGACCCTGCACAACCGCTACGACGAGGGCGCCGTGCTCCTCTTCGGCGAGCAGGACTGGCGCGAGTACAGCCACTGGCTCGCCGACCCCGCCACCGGCGCCCTGCACGGCCGCCTGGAGTACCCGATGTCCGAGGTCGACTACGTGCTGCCCCTGGGCGACGGCACCTGGCTCACCCAGGAGTGGAACGCCTACCGCCGCTGGCGCCGCTGACCACCCCCGGTAATCAGACGTCGGGCAGGGCGGCCAGCAGCCGGTCGATCTCCTCGGGGGAGTTGTAGGCGTGCAGGCTGACCCGGACCGAGGTGTCGGTCTCGCCGGCGCGGGCCTGGCAGTGGCCGTCGGCGCGGACCATCAGGCCGTGGCTGGCGAGGACGAAGCCGAGGTCGTTGGAGGGGATCGCGCGGTGCCGGAAGGTGACGATGGCCTCGCGGCGCTGCACCGGGGAGTCGGCGGCCAGGCTCTGTCCGCAGCCGAGCACCTGGTAGGCGTCGGAGCCGCGCAGGCCGTCGGTGAGGCGGGTGGCCAGGGCGGTGGTCCAGCGTCGGATGCGGTCGGTGCCGGCGGCGTCGAGCCAGTCCAGGGCGGCCTCCAGGCCGGCGATCCCGCAGGTGTTGGGGGTGCCGCTCCAGCCGCCGGGGCGGAACTCCGGGCCGCGGGTGTTGCGGGCCCAGACGGCGCCGGTGCCGGGCAGGGCGAGCGCCTTGTGGCCGGAGAAGACCACGAAGTCGACGTCGAGGCGGCCGACGTCCACCGGCAGGTGGCCGACGCTCTGCGCCGCGTCCAGGCAGATCGGCACGTCGGGGCCGACGGCGGCCCGGATCCGGTGGACGTTCATGTCGGCGCCGTAGACGTGGTGGACGTGGGTGGCGGCGACGAAGGCCGTCCGCTCGGTGACGAGTCCGGGCAGCGCCCGGTGGTCGTAGTCGTGCGAGGCCGGGTCGTACGGGAGTTCGCGGACCCGGACGCGGACGCCGCGGTCGGCGAGCAGCTGCTGGGCCTCCAGCCAGGGCAGGGCGTTGGCCTGGTGGTCGGCGAAGGGCACGATGATCTCGTCGCCGTCCCGCAGGTGCCGGGGGAGCCAGTCCCGGGCCACCGTGCGCAGGCCCTCGGTGGTGCCGCTGACGAAGTGCACTCCGGAGGGCTGCCCGGGCGCCGGGTCGCCGAGGAAGGCGGCGACCCGGGTGCGGGTGCGTTCGACCAGCGCGGTGGTGGCGTTGGCCCAGGTGTAGGTGCCGCGCCCGGCGTTGGCGTTGGCGGTGGTCAGGTAGTGGTGGACGGCGTCGAGCACCGCCCGCGGCTTCTGGGCGGTGGCCGCGCTGTCCAGGTAGGCCTGCTCGGGGGCGCCGGTGATGATCGGGAACTGCTTCCGCAACTCCCGGTGCCAGCCGTCCAGTTCGTCGAGGGTGCTCATGCGCGGCCTCCGTTCAGTCCCGGACCAGCGGCGCGCCCGCGTCGCGCCAGCCGATGATGCCGCCCGCCAGGCTGCGGGCGTCCTGGTGCCCCATCCGGGTGAGCAGCGCGGCGTACCGGACCGACTTCTCGCCGACCGGACAGGTCAGCAGGACGGGCCGGCGGGTGCCGAACGGCATTCCCCCGTGCAGGAGTTCCTCGAACAGCTCGTCGACGATGTTGACCGAGCCCTCGATGTGCAGCGCGGCGTAGGCGAAGGGGCCGCGCAGGTCGACCACCAGCGGGTGCTCCTCGGCGATCCACTTGCGGGCGGCGTCCACGTCGACGGCCCGGGCGGCGGCGAGTTCGGCCTCGGTCAGGGTGCCCACCGAGTTCGGCCGGGCGGGCCGGTGGAACAGCTCGGGGCGGCGGTCGCGGATGTAGCCGAGGTAGCTCTCGACCCGGTCACAGACGATGAACACGGCCGTCCGACGCTCCTCGGTGCCCGTCGACTCGGCGTCCAGGGAGCGGAGGTGGCGCAGCGCGCCGTAGTAGGCGCCGCCGCCGGTCGGGCCGGCCAGCAGGCCGCAGCGGCGGATCAGGGTGAGCATGCCGTCGATGGCCTGATCGGCGGTCACCGAGGCGATGCTGTCGTAGGTGTCGGGGTCGAACAGACCGACCTCGTGCACCTCGTCGATGGTGCGGATGCCGGGGATGAAGTCGGACTTGTGGGCGACCAGTCCGAGCACCTCGACCGCCGGGTTGTGGGCACGCAGCACGGTTGCCACGCCGGTGGAGGAGCCGGCGGTGCCGACGCAGGCGATGAACACGTCCGGGGCGCGGCCGTCGAGGTCGCGGACGATCTCCGGGCCGGTGCCGGTGAGGTGGGCGTCGAGGTTGAGCGGGTTGAAGTACTGGTCGGTGTGCAGGTAGCCGGATTCGGCCGAGGAGAGCATCCGGTGGATGCGGGTGAGCGGGTCGTCGGCGTCGGTGGGGTCGAGGCACTCGGCGCGGCCGGGCAGTTCCTCGATCTCGGCGCCGAGCAGCAGCAGGAGGTCCTTGACCTCGGGGACCTTCATCCGGTTGGTGACGCTCTTGAACGGCAGGCCGTGCATGCCCGCGATCAGCGCGAGCGCCTTGGCGGTGTTGCCGCTGGAGAGTTCCACGATGGTGTCGCCGCGCGCGACGGCGGCGGGGAGCGCCTCGCGGGTCATGTTCCAGGCGGCGCGGTCCTTGACCGAGCCGAAGGGGTTGAGCAGTTCGAGCTTGGCGTACAGGTCGATGGTGCGCAGGCCGGTCACGGCCGGGTCGATCCGGACCAGCGGGGTGTCGCCGATCGCGTCGGTGATGCTGTCGTACCTCATACGCGTCCGTCCCCCTGGGGTGTCGCGGGCCCCGCGGTGTCGAGGGGCCAGTACTGCTCGTCGAGGCGCCAGTGCCAGGCGCCGTCCTGGCGGTAGGCGGCGACCTTGCGCGCGACGGGCTGCCGGATCGGTCCGCCGGCGTTGAAGTCCATCAGGTAGCCCGCGGTGTTGGCGAAGGCGAGCAGGTCGCCGGGGGCGGGGAGGCGGGGGAGGTGGACCACGCGACGGGTGATCAGGTCGGCCTCCAGGCAGAGGTTGCCGAGCAGGTGGACGCCGACGGGCTCGTCCGGGGTGGCCGGGTTGGCGGAGGTGGCGGGGGCGCCGGAGCGGGGGATCAGCACCGGGTCCATCAGTACCCCGTGGTCCTCCAGCCCGGCGTCCCGGGCGTTCATCTCCAGCCGCACCAGCTGCTCGTCGCCCGGCCCCCGCCGCACCTCCAGGACGCGGGCGAGGGTGGCCCCGCACTGGTCGACCAGGGCCCGGCCGGGTTCGACGGCCAGGTCGTACATGTTCTCCAGCAGCAGGGTGGCCAGCGGCCGGCCGAGGGTGGGTGCGGGGTGGGAGAGCAGTTCGTCCAGGTAGGCCTCGGCGGCGACCGGGCGGTGCGCGGGGTAGAGGCCCAGCGCGCCGCGCAGGGTGCCGGACTCGTTCCGGAGCCCGTAGCCGTGCCCCTGCCAGGTGAGCGGGGGCCGCCGGCCCAGGACGGCGTCGGTCAGTGCGGTGGTGTAGCGCTCCCACTGGGCGGCGTCGGCCAGGTAGTTGACGCCGAAGCCGCCGCCGATGTCGATGGTGCGGGGGTGCAGGCCGCGGCGGTGGCACTCGTCCATGATCCGGATGCAGGCTTCCAGGGCGACGGCCTTCTCGCCGATGCCGGTGGTGTCCAAGTGGTAGGCGACGCCGGTGAGTTCGACGGTGTCGCGGTGGCGTTCGAGGGCGTCCAGCAGTGCGTCGAGCTCGTCGGCCGGGACGCCGAAGCGGCTCGGCCGGGTGAGGACGGTGACGCCGGGCGAGCGGAAGCCGGAGAGCCGGGGCATGACGGGCACCCGGGGGAGGGCGTGCTTGCGCACCAGGTCGGCCAGCTCGTCGAGTTCGGCCAGGGTGTCCAGGTGGACGGTGGCGCCGGTGCGGGCGGCCAGCCAGAGGAACTCGCGGGTCTTCGGGCCGGTGGCCATGATCCGCTCGGGGGCGCAGCCGGCGCCGAGCGCGTGCTGGAGCTCGCCGAGCGAGGCGACGTCGACCCCGGCGTCGGTGGCAGTGTCTGCGGCGGCGAGCCGCCGGACCAGGGCGCTGGAGCGGTTGGCCTTGTGGGCGAAGTAGATCCGCCCGGTGAGCCGGTGCTTGCGGTAGACGGACCGGAAGCGGGCCAGGTTGTCGGCGAGCTGCTCGGGCAGCAGCAGGTTGAGCGGTGACCCGAGCGCGTCGACCAGGGTGTGCAGGAGGTCGGGGGTGTCCAGGAGGGATCGGAGCCGGGGCTCCAGCCGTGGTTCCAGGTACAGCGGTGAGGGCCGCATGGTGGTCAGCCTCCCGTCGGTGGTCCGGGGTGAGGGGCGCACGGCTCGCCGACGGGTTGCCCAGGCCGGTCGACGACCGAGGCAAACGGTAACTGTTTTCAGTTTGAATCAACAGCGGTTTCTGTCACGCCATAGCAAAGACTGTGCCCAGGTGAAAGTACTCAATCCGTTTGTGACAGAAGGAAGTTGGGTCAGCGATCAATTCCGGTCAGCGCAGCGCCACCAGGACGGAGCTGGCGCCGTACTGCCAGACCGACCCGGCCTGGCGGAAGCCCGCCAGCCGCAGCAGTCCGGCGTGCTGGGCGGCGGACAGGCCGTTGCCCTCGCCCTCGCTGGGCGGCAGCTGCCGCTCGCGGGCCGCCAGCAGTTCGGCGAACTCCGGGATCCGGCGGGCGGCGTCCCACCACTGCGACCAGTCCTCGGCGCCGCCCACGCCCCGGCGCTGGGAGCGGCGCCGGCCGATCGCCAGCGCGAGCTCGGCGAGGGAGGGCTCCTCGGGGATCAGGTGGTCGCCGTTGACCAGGACGGCGCCGGGTCGCAGCGCGCCCGCGAGGTCGCGGTAGATCCGGAGCAGCGCCTCCGGCGGCGGGTAGTGCAGCGCGGTGGAGGAGAGCACGGCGTCCAGCGGGCGGTCGAGTCCGAGGTCCTCGATCCAGCCGGGGCGCCCGATCAGGGTCTCCACCCAGCGGGTCACCCGGGGGTGTCCGGCCCGGCCGAGCGCGAGCAGCAGCGGGTCGATGTCGACGGCGACGACCTCGGCGTGCGGCAGCCGTTCGGCGACCCGCGCGGACAGCGAGCCGGGACCGCTGCCGAGGTCCGCGATCAGCGGACGGGCGCGGTGGCCGACGACCTGCTCCACCACGTCGACCATGACGGTGAACCGCTCCTCGCGCTCCACCGCGTACAGCTCCTGCTGGCGCTCCCAGCGTTCCAGCCAGGCCCCGGCCAGGGTCGCGTCCACCGGCATCCCGACTCCCGCTGTGTCCGTGCGCATTCGAGCTCCCCGTGCGATGCCAATGTGTGTCATGTCCATACGGATTGGCAACGGAACCGGCCGGTGCGATCCACTGCCCGCACCGTAATGATATCCGTTTTCATCTGAGGAGCCTGCCACGGGGCTGCCGCGGGCCTGCCGCGGGCCTGCCACGGGAATCCGCGAAGCGCCAGGACGGGGCGGGGCGGAGCGCAGCAGCGCCCCGCCCCGGCCCTTCCGGCGGGTCCTACCGCCCGGCGGACTGGTCCGCGACGGCGCGCACGGCCGCGCCCGCCCAGGCGCGGTTGCCGAGCAGTGTCTTGACGTCCGAGGCGAGCCCGTTGTCGGGGTTCACCCGGAAGCCCAGCTCGTACAGGGTGTTCTTGTCCCAGTTGGTGGTGAGCAGCCGGATCGGGACGTCCCCGGGGTGGGCCTGGAGGGCGAGCTTGAGCTCGGCGACGACCTCGGGCGTGATCCGGGAGACCGGCACGGTGATCTGCACCGGCGGCTTGGTGCCGAGCTCGGCGGAGGAGACGTCCAGGGTGGCGATCTCCTGGCCGAAGATGCTCAGCGAGCCGTCGCGCTCGTTGAGGCGGCCGCGGACCGAGATGACGTTGTCCTCGATCATCTGCTCGGCCATCAGGTTGTAGGTGGCCGGGAAGAACAGCACCTCGACCGAGCCGTCG
The DNA here is from genome assembly GCF_042731675.1 of Kitasatospora sp. NPDC059827. Classification (NCBI taxonomy): domain Bacteria; kingdom Bacillati; phylum Actinomycetota; class Actinomycetes; order Kitasatosporales; family Streptomycetaceae; genus Kitasatospora; species Kitasatospora sp. NPDC059827. Next base: position 29,362 of record NZ_JBHWIV010000010.1, read on the forward strand.
CGGTCGGACAGGGTGATGATCGCCCAGGCGTTGCCCGCCTTGTTGATCCGCCGGTCCACGCCGGTGATCAGCCCGGAGAGCCGGACCTCGCCCTCGGAGCGGCCGGAGCCGAGGAGTTCGGCGATCGAGGTGTCGCGGTTCTGGGAGAGGATGTGCTCGGCGCCGTCCAGCGGGTGGCTGGAGACGTACAGGCCGAGCATCTCGCGCTCCAGGGCGAGGAGTTGGCGTCGGGGCCACTCGTTCTCGGTGAGCTGGAAGTCCAGTCCGATGGCGGGTCCGCCGCCGTCACCGGTGTCGAGGGCGCCGAACAGGTCGTCCTGTCCGATGGCCTGCTGCTTCTTCAACCCGGTGACGGCGTCGATGGCGCTCTCGTGGACGCTGCTGAGTGAGAGCCGGCTGTGCCCGAGCGAGTCGAAGGCGCCGGCCTTGATCAGCGAGTCGATGGTGCGCTTGTTGCAGACCACCAGCTCGACCTTGTCCAGGAAGTCGGCGAAGGAGGTGTACTTGCCCTTCTCGTCGCGGGTCCCGACCAGGGACTCGATCACCGGCACGCCGACGTTGCGCACGGCCTTGAGGCCGAAGCGGACGTCGCTGCCGACGGCGGTGAAGTCGACCACCGACTCGTTGACGTCGGGGGAGAGGATCTTGATGCCCATCTGCCGGCACTCGGCCAGGTAGACGGCCATCTTGTCCTTGTCGTCGGCGACCGAGGTGAGCAGCGCCGCCATGTACTCGGCCGGGTAGTTGGCCTTGAGGTAGGCGGTCTGGTAGGAGACCAGGCCGTACGCGGCGGAGTGCGATTTGTTGAACGCGTAGCCGGCGAACGGGACCAGGACGTCCCACACCGCCTGGATCGCCTCGTCGGAGTAGCCGCGCTCCTTGCAGCCCGCGTGGAAGGGGACGAACTCCTTCTCCAGCACCTCCTTCTTCTTCTTGCCCATCGCGCGGCGCAGCAGGTCTGCCTGTCCGAGCGAGTAGCCGGCCAGCACCTGGGCGGCTCGCTGCACCTGCTCCTGGTAGACGATCAGGCCGTAGGTGGGGCCGAGGACGTCCTTGAGCGGTTCCTCCAGCTCGGGGTGGATCGGGATGATCTCCTGCTGGGCGTTCTTGCGCAGCGCGTAGTTGGTGTGCGAGTTCATGCCCATCGGGCCGGGCCGGTACAGCGCGGAGACGGCGGAGATGTCGGCGAACTCGGTGGGCTTCATCAGCTTGAGCAGGGCGCGCATGGGGCCGCCGTCGAGCTGGAACACGCCCAGGGTGTCGCCGCGGGCGAGGAGTTGGTAGGTGGTGGGGTCGTCGATCGGGATCTTCTCGATGTCGACGTCGGTGCCCCGGTTGGCCTTCACGATCTTGATGCAGTGGTCGATGATGCCCAGGTTCCGCAGACCCAGGAAGTCCATCTTGATCAGGCCCATGGCTTCGCACGACGGGTAGTCGAAGCCGGTGATGATCACGCCGTCCTTGTCCCGCTTGTGCAGCGGGATCAGGTCGAGCAGCGGGGTCGAGGAGAGGATGACGGCCGCGGCGTGCACGCCGGTGCCGCGGATCAGGCCCTCGATGCCCCGCCCGGTGTCGATGATCTTCTTGACGTCGGACTCGTTGTCGTAGAGCGCCCTGATCTCGGTGCCCTCGTTGTACCGCGGGTGCTTGTCGTTGAACAGGTCGGCCAGCGGCACGCCCTTGCCCATGACGTCCGGCGGCATCGCCTTGGTGATCCGGTCGCCCATCGCGAAGGGGTAGCCCAGGATGCGGTTGGCGTCCTTGACGGCGGCCTTGGCCTTGATCGTGCCGAAGGTGTTCACCTGGGCGGTGTACGCCTCGCCGTACTTGTCGGTGACGTAGCGCACCATCTGGTCGCGCTGGCGGTCGTCGAAGTCGATGTCGACGTCCGGGGGGTTGATGCGCTCGGGGTTGAGGAAGCGTTCGAACAGCAGGTCGTGCTCCAGCGGGTCCAGCTCGGTGATCCGGGTGAGGTAGGAGACCATCGATCCGGCCGCCGAACCACGGCCCGGGCCGACCGGGATGCCGTTGTCGCGGGCGTACTGGCAGATGTCGGCGACCACGAGGAAGTAGGCGTCGAAGCCCATCGGGGAGATGACGCCCATCTCCAGCTCGATCCGGTCCAGCACCTCCTGGCTCGGGCTGTCGCCGTACCGGTGCTGGAGCCCGACCTCGATCTTCTTGCGCAGGAAGGAGGCCTGGGTCTCGCCCTCGGGGACGTCGAACTGGGGCATCCGGTCGACGTAGGTGAAGACCTCGTCGTACGACTCGATCCGTTCGGCGATGGCGAGGGTGTTGTCGCAGGCCTCCGGCAGCTCGCGGAAGAGCTCGCGCATCTCCTCGGCGGTCTTCACGTAGTAACCGGAGCCGTTGAACTTGAAGCGGTTCGGGTCGTCCTTGTTCTTGCCCACGCCGACGCAGAGCAGGCTGTCGTGGGCGTCCGCCTGGTCGGCGGTCACGTAGTGCGAGTCGTTGGTGGCCAGCAGCGGGATGTTCAGGTCCTTGGCCAGGCGCAGGAGGTCCTCGCGGACGTCCTGCTCGATGGAGAGGCCGTGGTCCATCAGCTCCAGGAAGTAGTTCTCCTTGCCGAAGATGTCCTGGTAGGCACCGGCCGCCTTGACCGCCTCGTCGTACTGCCCGAGCCGCAGCCGGGTCTGCACCTCGCCGGAGGGGCAGCCGGTGGTGGCGATGATGCCGGTGGCGTTGGCGGCGATCAGCTCGCGGTCCATCCGGGGCTTCATGTAGTAGCCCTCCATCGACGCGAGCGAGGAGAGCTTGAAGAGGTTCCGCAGGCCGGTGGCGTTCTGCGCCCACATGGTCATGTGGGTGTAGCGGCCGCCGCCGGAGACGTCCTTGCCGCCCTCGCCGTCGGAGCCGGTGGGGCGCTGGCCGCCGGGCGACCAGAACACCTGCTTCTTGAGGAAGCGGGAGGCCGGGGCGACGTAGGCCTCGATGCCGATGATCGGCTTCACCCCGGTCTTGGCGGCGGAGTGGAAGAACTCGTACGCGCCGAACATGTTGCCGTGGTCGCTCATCGCGATGGCGGGCATACCCTGTCTCTCCGCCTCGGCGAACAGCTTTCCGTTCTTCGCCGCCCCGTCCAGCATCGAGTACTCGGTGTGGACGTGCAGGTGCGCGAAGCTGTCGGACACGGCGCTTTGCTCCTCGGTGGACCGGGGGGTACGGAAGCGGTCCACGTTAGCGGGTCGCCCCGGGGAGTGCGGCATTCCGGGCCATAGGTGGGCGGACCCCGACGAGATCCTCCCGCCGCCTTGACAACCGCTCCCGCCGTCGGGGCGCCCCGACGGCGGGAGCGGTGCGGTCACGGTGCGGTCAGGCCGTCGGGGTGGCCTCGGGGAGGGCCGGGATCTCGGTGACGCTCGCCAGCACGTGGGTGTGCGGGTGCCCGTCGAAGTCGGCCCGGGTGAGCTCCCCGGTCAGCACCCCGACGACCACGCCGGCCCCGGCGTTGCGGCCGGCCTCGACGTCGACCACGGTGTCCCCGGCGGTCAGCACCCGGCGGGTGTCGATCACCCCGGTCTTCTCCATCGCCCGGTGGATCATGTGCGGGGCCGGGCGGCCGCGCGGGACCTCGTCGGAGGTGACGACGGCGTCCAGGTTGCCGCCCTCGCCGGTGGACCAGCCGAGCGACTCCAGCAGCGGGTAGGCGACGTCGTCGCTGAACCCGGTGGTGAGCGCGACCTTGATGCCGCGGCGGCGCAGCTCGGCCAGCGCCTCCTCGACGCCCTCGATGGCCTGCGGGGGGTTGGCGCGGTAGGCCTCGCGCAGGAACTCCGCGAAGGCCGCGTAGCTCTCCTCGACCAGCTCCGGAGTGGGGGTGCCGCCGCCGATGCGGACCAGGGCGGCGATGGCCTCGCGCTTGTCGGTGCCCATCCAGGTCTGGAGGTCGGCGTCGGCGACGGCCACCCCGTTGCGTTCGACGGCGGTGCGCAGCGCGCGGTACACGGCGCCGGACTCGTTGACGGTGGTACCGGCCATGTCCAGGGCGGCGAGCTCGATCACGGTGTTCAGTCCTCTTCGGTGCGGTAGCGGCCGATCACGGTTCGGCCTTCGACGGTGTTCTCGACGGTGAAGGTGGCCATCGCGGGCAGGTAGCGGTCGTCGGCGTCCTCCAGCGGGACGCCCCGGCCGGAGGTGGTGAGCCGGCGCACCCGCAGTAGCGGGTCCCCGGTGGCGATCCGGAGGAGCTCGGCGTCGCGCGGCCCGGCGGCGACGGCGTCGATGGTGTGCCGGGCGTGGTGCAGGTCGACCTCGCGGCGCAGCAGCTCCTGGTAGACCGAGCCGGTGTCCGGGTCGAAGTCGAACAGGAAGCGGCCGACCTCGTGGACGAAGGTGGAGCGTTCGAGCATGGCCGGGACGCCGTCCAGCAGGCGCAGCCGGACGAGTTCGACCACCGGCTCGCCCTCGGCGAGGCCGAGCCGGGCGGCCGCCTCCGGGGCGGCCCGGCGGCGGGCCACCTCCAGGGTGTGCTGCCCGGGCTCGCGGCCGATGCTGCGGGCCCACTGGGTGAAGGACAGGAAGGTGCCGAAGGGCTGGGAGGGCGCGGTGCGGTGGGCGACGGGCGGTTTGCCGCGTCCGCCGACCAGGCTGCCCGCGCTCCGCAGCATGGCCAGGGCCTGGCGGACCGGGCCGCGGGAGGTGCCGAACTCGGCGCAGAGCTGCGACTCGCTGGGCACCGGCTCGCCCTCGGGCCACTCGCCGGACTCGATACGGCGCAGGAACTCCGCGCCGAGCCGTTGGTGGAGGGGGAGGTCCTCACTTGTCTTCACAAGTCGACTATGACACCCGGGGCCGGAACTTCTCAAGGCCGGTCCACCTGCGGATTCTCCTGTTCATCCAAGTGAGCCAGAAGATCGTCCGCTGGGTGAACAAGGGGTGACTTGTACATACATCTCTTGACTCCGGCGCTCGTCGGCCGCTTGGCTGGGGCCCATGAGCAGCAGCACCGCATCCGTAACCACCCCCGCCGTCTCCCCCTCGCGCGACACCGCCGGCGCGCCCGGCCCCAGCGACGTGGTGATCGTCGGCGCCGGCATCGTCGGCCTGGCCCACGCCTTCGAGGCGCTCCGCAACGGGCTGTCCGTCACCGTCGTGGAGCGCGACCGGCAGCCGGTCGGCGCCTCGGTCCGCAACTTCGGCCACTGCTGCATCACCGCCCAGGACGGCGAACTGCTCGGACTGGCCCGGCGCTCCCGCTCCGGCTGGCTGCGCGCCGCCGCGGCGGCCGGCTTCTGGGCCGAGGAGGCCGGTGCCCTGGTGGTGGCCCGGTCGGAGACCGAGGCGGCCGTGCTGGCCGAGCTGCACGCCGACCGCGGCGGCGACGACGTACGGCTGCGCACCGCCGCGCAGACGGCCGAGGCGCTCGGCCGCGCGGGCGGCGAGGCCGGTGACCTGGTCGGCGGCGCACTGCTGCCCGCCGATCTGCGGGTCAACCCGCGCGAGGCCGCGCCCGCCCTGGCCCGCTGGGTCGCCGAGCACCCGCGGGGCCGGGTGTTGTGGGGCACCGCCGTCACCGGCGTGGAGTCCGGCGCCGTGCACACCACCCGCGGCCCGGTGCGCGGCGACCGGATCCTGGTCTGCGTCGGCCACGACCTCGACTACCTGTTCCCCGACGTCGCCGAGGACCACGAGATCCAGCGCTGCCGCCTGAGCATGGCGCGGGCCGAGGCCCCGGTCGGGTTCCGCACCAACGCGGCGGTGCTGACCGCCACCTCGATGCTGCGCTACGACGCCTTCACCGCCCAGCCGTCGGCCGGCCCGCTGCGCGCGGAGGTGCTCGGCCACAGCGCGGAGCTGCTGGGCATCGGCGCCAATGTGATGTTCACCCGGCTGCCGGACGGCACCGTGCTGGTCGGCGATTCGCACCACTACGACGCCACCACCCCGCCGTTCGTCGACGAGCGCACCCACGAGCTGCTGATCGCCGCCGTCGCCCGGGTGCTGGGCGTTCCGGACCTGCGGATCCTGGAGCGCTGGCAGGGCGTCTACGCCAGCAGTGCGCGCGGCCCGCTGCTGGTGCGCGACCTGGCCCCGGGCGTGCGGGCGATCACCGTCACCTCGGGCGTCGGGATGACTCTTTCCTTCGGCCTGGCGGCCGCCACCTTCGACGGGACCCTGGCCGCGACCGGCTGAGCCCACGAGCCCGGACAGCCGTCCGGCCGGGCCTGTGCGGCCCGGCCGGTGAGTGGTCCGGGCGCGTGCCCGGCGCGGCTCAGAACGCCGAGTGGGCGAACCAGTGCGCCAGCAGCTCCTCGTCCCCGGCGAGCTCGACCCCGGCCGCGGTGCGGTCCAGGCGCCCGTACAGGAGCAGCAGCAGCTCGGCGGCGTCCGCCCGGACGGTGGCGTCGGCGGCCACCTCGGAGCCGTCGGGGTCGGCGTCCGCCAGGCCGAAGCCGTCGGGGCGCAGCCGGACGAGCCAGTCGCCCTCGCCGTCGGTGCGGGTGAAGCGGATGGTCCGGTTCTCGGCGCGCAGCTCGGCCGTCCCGGGGGCGAAGAGGGTGGCGAAGGGCAGGTTGGTCAGGAACTCGGCCACGCCGTCGGCGGCGAGGGCCGGGTCGATCTCCGGCGCCAGGCCGAGCGCGGTCTCGGCGTCGACGCGGTGGACCAGGGTCTCGAAGAGCATCCGGCGCACCCAGAACCGGGCGTGCTGGTCCGCGCCCCAGGCCCACATCGGCTCGTCGAGGTCGCCCTCGGCGAACACGGCGGCGGACTCCCGGGCGGAGTCGGCGAGCCAGGCCGGGTACTGGTCCGCGCCCTCGGGCAGCCGCAGGTCGACGTCCCGGCTGCGCGGCGGCTCCTGGATCCGCTGCCGGAGCAGGACGGTGAACCAGCGGTGCACGCTGCCGGTGTGGCGGACGAGGTCGGCGAGCGTCCAGCCGGGGCAGCCGGGCACCGGGAGGGCCGGGTCGGCGTCCTGGACGGCGGTGACGAAGCGGGCGGTCTCGGCGGCGACGGCAGCGCCGTGGTCCTGCGGGGTCATGAGGGCTGTCTCCAGTGCTACGGATGTCGCGGCGCCCCGGGGCGGACTGCGCCCGATGGCTTGCGCTGTCAATTTTTCACCAGCTGAAACAATCGTCACGACGCTAGGCCTGAAAGGTTGAGCTTGTCAAGTAACTCTGCGGAGGCGCCGAGGGGCCGGAGCGCCGCGGTGACCGGGCCCGGCAGGGGTCGTTGAGCAGGGGGCCGGACGTCCCCGCGAGAAAGCGTGCAGCCCCGTGCCCCAGCCCTTCGAACTCCCCGCCTTCTACCTGCCGTACCCCGCCCGCCTCAACCCCCGGCTGGAGGAGGCGCACGAGCACTCCCGGCAGTGGGCCCGGCGGATGGGCATGCTGGAGGGCTCGGGCATCTGGGAGCAGCGGGACCTCGACGCCCACGACTACCCGCTGCTGTGCGCCTACACCCACCCGGACTGCGACGGGCCCGAGCTCTCGCTGATCACCGACTGGTACGTCTGGGTGTTCTTCTTCGACGACCACTTCCTGGAGACCTTCAAGCGCACCCAGGACCGGGCCGGCGGCAAGGCCTACCTGGACCGGCTGCCCGCCTTCATGCCGCTGAACCTCCCCTTCTCGACGCCCGAGCCGCGGAACCCGGTCGAGGCGGGCCTCGCCGACCTCTGGCTGCGCACCGTCCCCGGCACCTCGCGGGACTGGCGCGAACGCTTCGCGCTGAGCACCGAGCACCTGCTCGACGAGTCGATCTGGGAGCTGTCGAACATCAACATCGGCCGGATCCCCAACCCGGTCGAGTACATCGAGATGCGCCGCAAGGTGGGCGGCGCGCCCTGGTCCGCCGGGCTGGTGGAGCACGCGGCGGGTGCCGAGGTCCCGGCGTCGGTCGCCGGCACCCGGCCGCTGCGGGTGCTCCGGGACGCCTTCTCGGACGCGGTGCACCTGCGCAACGACCTGTTCTCCTACCAGCGCGAGACCGAGGAGGAGGGCGAACTGAGCAACGGCGTCCTGGTGCTGGAGACCTTCCTCGACATCTCCACCCAGGAGGCGGCCGACCGGGTCAACGACCTGCTGACCTCCCGGCTCCAGCAGTTCGAGGACACCGCGCTCACCGAACTGCCCCCGCTGTTCGCCGACCACGGCCTCGGCCCGGAGGAGGCGGCCCGGGTGCTCGCGTACGTCAAGGGGCTGCAGGACTGGCAGTCGGGCGGGCACGAGTGGCACCTGCGGTCCAGTCGCTACATGAACGGCGGGGGCGCGAACGGCGCCGGCCCGCAAGGGAGTTCCGCGCTCCCGCTGGGCGGCCTCGGCACCTCGGCGATGGACCTCAAGCGGCTGGGGGCCGCGACCGGCGCGCAGCGCGTACGGAACTTCTCCTTCGTCCCGCACCGGCGCACCGGGCCGTCCCTGGTGCCCGCACTCCGGTCCCCGGGCGAGGTACGGGCCAGCCCGCACCTGGCGCAGGCCCGACAGGCGTCGCTGGAGTGGGCCGAACGGATGGGCATGCTCGCCCCCGGACCGCGCACCGGCGGCCGGCCGGTCTGGAGCGAACGGACCCTCGCCCGCGCCGACTTCGGCCTGCTGGGCGCCCTCACCCTGCCGGACCTCGGCGCCGAGCAGCTGGCCGCCGCCGTCGGCTTCATCACCTGGGGCTGTTACGGCGACGACCACTTCGACGCCGCCTACGGGCAGCCGCGCGACCTGGCCGGGGCCAAACTGGCCGCCGCCCGCCTGCTGGCGCTCACCGCACCGGGCCAGGCCGCACCCGTCGCCCCCGCGGACGCGCTGGAGCGCGGGCTCGCCGACCTCTGGTCCCGGCTCGCCGAGCAACTGCCGTCCGCCGCGCAGGACACCGTCCGCGGCGTCCTGACGGACCTGCTGGAGGGCTGGGTGACGGAGGTCGCCAACCTGGCCCACCACCGCATCCCGGACCCGGTCGACTTCCTGGAGGTGCGCCGGCAGACCGTCGGCGGGGAGTTCTTCACCACGATCCCCGGCCTGCTGCGCGGCGAAGCGCTCCCGCCCGAGGTCCGGGCCAGCGGCACGATGCGGGCCGTGGAACTCGCGGCGGTCGACCACTCCGCCCTGGTCAACGACCTGTACTCGTACCAGCGGGAGATCGAGTTCGAGGGCGACTTCCACAACTCGGCGCTGGTCGCGGAGCACTTCTTCGACTGCGGCTACCGGGAGGCGGCGCACGTCGTCGCCGACCTCGCGGAGGCCCGGCTGGACCAGTTCGAGCACCTGGTGGCCGCCGAACTGCCCGTCCTCTGCGAGGACTTCCGGCTCGGCGCGGCAGCCCGGCAGGCCGTCGACGAGCACGTCCGCCACCTGCGGGCCTTCCTGGCCGGCAACCTGGACTGGCACGGCCGCAGCGGCCGCTTCACGGAGGCCGAACTGCGCCGCCACCACGGCCACGAGCTGCGGGGGCCGACCGGCCTCGGCACCTCGGCCACCCGGCTCCCGCAGCCGGCCCGCTGAGCCGGCGGCCGGGCGGCCTCCCCGGCGGGCCGTCCGCACCGGCGCGGCCCGCGTCGGGGCCGTCCGCACCGGGCGCCGGGCGCGGCTACCCGGCCGGTGCGCGGCGGGCGGACGGTGAGGCCGGGCCGGCGGCGGTGGACGGTGAGGTAGACCAGGCCGTCCTCGCCCGCACCGACCGCCCGCCGCGCACCGTGCGGCAGCCAGGCGGTGCAGCCGGGGGAGAGCAACTGCCGGCCGTTGGCCGTCTCCAGATGGCCGCTGCCGTCGAGCACCTGGACCAGTACGTCGAGGTCCGGCTCCACGTGGGCCGCGACCTCGGCGTTCGCCGGCAGGCGGACGATGTTGGCGTCGAGCTGGCGGCCCTCCTCCTGCAACCGCCACAGCGCCCCGCCCCGGTCGGCGGGGGCCCGGTGCAGCAGGGACTCCAGGTGGGTGAGCACACCTGGTCCGGGGTGGGACGTCAACGCGGCCTCCTGCGGGCGAGCGGGGGTGAGGGGATCGGCCCGTGGATTCTACGGAGGATCACCGGGCGCCCCTCGGTCGGCGGCGAGCAGCCGGTCGAGGGCCGTGTCGACGTCCAGGTGGTGGGACTCCGCTCCGGCGGGCACCAGCGCGAAGCAGTCCGAGAGGAACGCCGTGACGAGGTCCTCCGGGGCGCTCACCACGGCCCGGCCGACCGGCCCCTGGAGGGTGATCAGCACCTCGCCCGCCACCCCCGGGCGGATCCGCACGTCCCCGCTGCCGACCGGGCCGAGCCGCCCCTCGTTGAGCAGTTCGCGGCTGAAGTACCAGCACACCCGGGCGGCGTCGCCGGTGCACCGGCACGGGGTCAGCGGGAACGCCAGGCAGGCCGCGTACGGGAGGCTCGCGTCGAAGCGGAGCTCGGCCTCGACCGGGACGTCGGGCGTCGGGCCGTCGGGGAAGGTGACGGGCACCGGGCGGACGGTGGACAACTGCATCGGTTCGGCCTCCTGCGATCGCGACCCGCCGGACCGGGGCGGCCCGCCGTACCCGGGGGCGCCTACCCGGTGTGCCGGCCGGCAGCGGGCGGGGGAGGAATCTGCACAATTCCCCCGCATCGCCGGGTCGTCGGTCGTCGGTCGTCGGGCGTCGACGTGGGTACGGGGCCGTCGCATTCACTCACACGGATGAAACGGTGGGCTGTCCGGCGTCCTCGGCGTAGCCGCGACCGGCCCGTGGCGGCGGAGGCTGGGAAGCGCGCCGCTCCCGCCGCCGCACCCCTCCCGAACGGAGCCCGTCCGTGACCAGCCCCCGGCCCCTCCCGGCAGCCGCCGCGCTGCTGCTCTGCGCCGCCCTCGCCGCCTGCTCCAGCTCCGGCAGCCCGTCGACCGGCACCACCTCGAACGGCGCGCCCTCGGGCGCGGTCACCAGCCCCGTGCAGGGCGGCGGCGTCGCCACCAGCCCCGCGCAGGTCAGCAGTGCCGCGACCGCCGCCGCGCAGAGCAGCACCGGCGCCCTCCAGGTCATCATCAAGAACTTCGCCTTCGCCCCCGCGACCCTGACGGTGAAGGCCGGCCAGACCGTCACCGTGATGAACCAGGACTCCACCGCCCACACCCTGACGGCCTCCGACAAGTCCTTCGACACGGGGACGATCCAGCCCGGCGCCAGCGCCACCTTCACCGCCCCGCAGCAGACCGGCGACCACCCGTACATCTGCACCATCCACCCGTTCATGCACGGCACCCTCACCGTCGGCTGACCGGCCGTGGCCCCCCGCACGCACGCCCGCCCCCGCGACGGACGCCGGCCCGTCGAGCTCCTGCTGTGCCTGGTGGCCGTCGCCGGGCTCGCCGTGGACGCGGCCGTCCACGCCCGGCTCGCCGACCGGTACGACGCCATCGGCGACAGCATCACCCAGGGCACGCTGTTCCGGGCCGAGGCCGCCGCTGCCAGCCTCGCCGCGCTGCTCCTGCTGCTCGGGCGCCGCCAGTCCGCCGTCCTGTTCGGCTGGCTGGTCGCGGCCTCCGGCCTCGGCGCCCTGCTGCTCTACCGCTACGTCGACGTCGGCACCCTCGGACCGCTGCCGAACATGTACGAGCCGATCTGGTTCGCCGACAAGACCCTGGCCGCCTGGGCCGAGGGCATCGCCACGGTGGCGCTCACCGCCCTGCTGCTGTTGGGCTTCCGCCGCCGCCGAGGCCAGGAACCCGCCTGAGCGGGAGCCGCCGCGCCCGGGCGGTGCCCCGCCGCTCGGGTGAACGGGCGGCGCGGCGGGGGCGACGGGCCCGGGGGCGGATCGGGCGGAGGCGATGATCGCCGGGTTCCCCGGGCCCTCACCGTCGGAGGCGGACATGCGGATCCTGCTCCTCGCCAGCGCGTTCAACAGCCTCAGCCAGCGGCTGCACGCCGAACTGCGTGACCGCGGCCACCGCGTCGACGTCCAACTGGCGGGTGACGACGAGGAGTTGCTGGCGACGGTGGCCCGGCTGCGGCCGAGCCTGGTGCTCGCGCCGATGCTGCGCAGCGCGATCCCGCGCACGCTCTGGGAGCAGCTCACCTGCCTGGTCGTCCACCCCGGCCCGCCGGGCGACCGCGGCCCGTCCTCGCTGGACCGGGCGGTCCAGGAGGGCCGCACCGCTTGGGGCGTCACGGTGCTCCAGGCCGAGGCGGAGATGGACGCCGGACCGGTCTGGGCCTGGGCGCCCTGCCGGCTGCCGGAGCGCGGCAAGAGCGACCTCTACCGCAACGAGGTCTCCGACGCGGCCGTCACGGCCGCGCTGCTCGCCGTGGAACGCTTCGCCTCCGGCGGCTACGTCCCGCAGCCGCAGCACGGCCCCGGCTGGCACGGGACGGTGCGCACCCGGCCGCCGCTGCGCCAGGCGGAGCGCCGGATCGACTGGACGGCCGACCCCACCGAGGAGGTGCTGCGCCGGCTGCGCGCCGCGGACTCCCGCCCCGGGGTGCTGGACGTGCTGTGCGGCGCCGAGTGGTACCTGCACGGCGGCCACCGGGAGCCGCTGCTGCGCGGCCGCCCGGGCGAGCTGCTCGCCACCCGGGCCGGCGCGGTGTGCCGGGCTACCCCGGACGGCGCAGTGTGGCTCCCCGAACTGCGCCGCCGCCGCACGCCGGGCGGGCCCGTGACGGTCAAGCTCCCGGCGGTGACCGCGCTCGGCGCCCTGCTGCCGCCCCTGGCGGAGCACCCGGCGCCGCTGACGGCGGACGAGGGTGAGCACCCGGGCTGGTCGGACCTGGGCTACCACGAGGACGGCCCGGTGGGCTTCCTGCGGTTCTCCTTCCCCGGCGGGGCGATGTCCGCCGGGCACTGCCGCCGACTGCTGGCCGCGTACCGCTTCGCGCTCGGCCGCCCGACCACGGTGCTGGTGCTCGGCGGCGGCCGGGACTTCTTCTCCAACGGCATCCACCTCAACGTGATCGAGGCCGCGCCGGACCCGGCCGCCGAGTCCTGGGCGAACATCACCGCGATGGACGACCTGGTCGCCGAGGTGCTCACCACCACCGACCGGCTGGTGGTCGCGGCCGTCGGCGGGAACGCCGCGGCCGGCGGGGTGATGCTGGCGCTGGCCGCCGACGAGGTGTGGTGCCGGGCCGGCTCGGTGCTCAACCCGCACTACCGGCTGATGGGGCTGCACGGCTCGGAGTACTGGACGTACACCCTGCCGCGCCGGGTGGGCGCGGCGCAGGCGGAGCGGCTGACCGGGCGGGCCCTGCCGGTGTCCGCCGCGGCCGCCGAGCGGATCGGCCTGGTCGACCGGGTGCTCGACGCCGGGCCGGAGGAGTTCGGGGCGCACGCGGCCCGGCTGGCGGGGCTGCTGGCCGCCTCGCCGTCCGTCCACCGGCGGATCGCGGCGAAGAAGGCGGCGCGCGAGGCCGACGAGCGGACGAAGCCGCTGGAGGCGTACCGGGCGGAGGAGCTCGCGGTGATGCGCCGGCAGTTCTTCACACCCGAATCGCCGTACCACGCGCTGCGGTCCGCGTTCGTGCGCAAGACGCCGGTGCCCGCCGGGCTCCGCGCCGCGCCGTGACCCGAACGGCCCCGCCCGGCTTGCGCGCCCCGGGCGGTCCCGCCGGGCCGCTGGACCGGCGGAAGGCCCGAAGCGTTGCTATGACTGGGTCCGAGCCATTTTCGTCCGGCTCCCATCCCCGAGGAGGCATCCTCATGGGTGCTGCAACAACCGACACCGACGTGGTGCACATTCTCTGGATCAACGCCGGCCTCAGCTGTGACGGGGACTCCGTCTCGCTGACCGCCGCGATGCAGCCGAGCATCGAGGAGATCGTCACCGGCGCGCTGCCCGGTCTGCCGAAGATCGCGGTGCACTGGCCGCTGATCGACTTCGAGTGCGGGCCGGTCCAGGGCGCCGACAACTTCGTCGAGTGGTTCTTCAAGGCCGACCGCGGCGAGCTCGAACCCTTCGTGCTGGTCGTCGAGGGGTCGATCCCCAACGAGAAGATCAAGAAGGAGGGTTACTGGTGCGGCTTCGGTGACGACCCCGCCACTGGCCAGCCCATCACCACCAGTGAGTGGCTGGACCGGCTCGCCTCCAAGGCGACCGCCGTGGTGGCGATCGGGACCTGCGCCACGTACGGCGGCATCCACGCGATGGCCGGCAACCCGACCGGCGCGATGGGCGTGCCGGACTACCTCGGCTGGGACTGGAAGTCCAAGGCCGGGCTGCCGATCGTCTGCGTGCCGGGCTGTCCGATCCAGCCCGACAACTTCGCCGAGACGCTCACCTACCTGCTGTACCAACTGGCGGGCTCGGCACCGATGATCCCGCTGGACGACAAGCTGCGGCCCGCCTGGCTGTTCGGTGCCACCGTGCACGAGGGCTGCGACCGCGGCGGGTACTACGAGCAGGGCCAGTTCGCCACCGACTACGGCACCCCCGAGTGCCTGGTGCGGCTCGGCTGCTGGGGCCCCGTCGTCAAGTGCAACGTCGCCAAGCGCGGCTGGATCAACGGCGTCGGCGGCTGCCCGAACGTCGGCGGCATCTGCATCGCCTGTACCATGCCGGGCTTCCCCGACAAGTTCATGCCCTTCATGGACCCGCCGCCCGGCTCGCACATCTCGACGGGTGCCAGCGCCGCGTACGGCTCGCTGATCCGCCGGCTGCGCGCGATCACCCAGAAGACCGTCGACAAGGAACCGAAGTGGCGCCGCACCGGGCGTCACCTGACCACGGGCTACCGCCCGCCCTGGTGACGGGGGAGGGCCGCACACCCCTCCCGGTGTGCGGCCCGCGTCGGCCACCGCCCGGTCCGTCGAACCCCGCCGACCCCGCCGAACCCGTAGACCCCCGAGACAAGGACACCCAGAGACGATGGCAACACCGATGACCAGGGCGGCCGGCGACGGCAGCGGCCTGACCGAGATGTCGTGGGACCCGATCACCCGGATCGTGGGCAGCCTGGGCATCCACACGAAGATCGACTTCAAGCAGAAGCGGGTCGCGGAGTGCTACAGCACCTCGTCGGTCTTCCGCGGCTACAGCGTCTTCATGCGCGGCAAGGACCCGCGCGACGCCCACTTCATCACCAGCCGGATCTGCGGGATCTGCGGCGACAACCACGCCACCTGCTCGGTCTACGCCCAGAACATGGCATACGGCGTGAAACCCCCGCACCTGGGGGAGTGGATCATCAACCTCGGCGAGGCGGCCGAGTACATGTTCGACCACAACATCTTCCAGGAGAACCTGGTCGGGGTCGACTACTGCGAGAAGATGGTCCGCGAGACCAACCCCGGCGTCCTGGAACTGGCCGAACGCACCGAGGCCCCGCACGCCGGCGACCACGGCTACAAGACCATCGCCGACATCATGCGCTCGCTCAACCCGATCGAGGGCGAGTTCTACCGCGAGGCGCTCCAGGTCAGCCGCTACACCCGGGAGATGTTCTGCCTGATGGAGGGCCGCCACGTGCACCCCTCCACGCTCTACCCGGGCGGCGTCGGCACCGTCGCCACCGTGCAGCTGTTCACCGACTACCTGACCCGGCTGATGCGCTACGTCGAGTTCATGAAGAAGGTCGTGCCGCTGCACGACGACCTCTTCGACTTCTTCTACCAGGCCCTGCCCGGCTACGAGGAGGTCGGCCGGCGCCGGGTGCTGCTCGGCTGCTGGGGCAGCCTCAACGACCCGGACCACTGCGACTTCACGTACCGCAACATGACGGACTGGGGGCGGCGGATGTTCGTCACCCCCGGCGTCGTGGTCGACGGCAAGCTGGTCACCAACGACCTCACCGAGATCAACCTCGGCATCCGGATCCTGCTCGGCAGCTCCTACTACGAGGACTGGCAGGGCAAGGAACTGTTCGTCACCCACGACCCGCTGGGCAACCCCGTCGACCCCCGGCACCCGTGGAACCAGCACACCATCCCGCAGCCGCAGAAGCGCCACTTCGACGACAAGTACAGCTGGGTGATGTCCCCGCGCTGGTTCGACGGCAAGGAGCACCTCGCCCTCGACACCGGCGGCGGCCCGATCGCCCGGCTGTGGTCCACCGCGCTGTCCGGCCTGGTCGACATCGGCTACATCAAGGCCACCGGCCACAGCGTCCAGATCAACCTGCCCCGCTCGATGACCAAGCCCGAGGTCACCTTCGAGTGGAAGATCCCGCAGTGGAGCAATGCCATCGAGCGCAACCGCGCCCGCACCTACTTCCAGGCCTACGCGGCCGCCGCCGCCCTGCACTTCGCCGAGAAGGCGCTCGAAGAGGTCCGCGCCGGGCGCACCCAGACCTGGGAGCGCTTCGAGGTGCCGGACGAGTCGATCGGCTGCGGCTTCACCGAGGCCGTGCGCGGCGTGCTCTCGCACCACATGGTGATCCGCGACGGCAAGATCGCCAACTACCACCCGTACCCGCCCACCCCGTGGAACGCCAGCGTGCGCGACAGCTACGGCACCCCCGGCCCGTACGAGGACGCGGTGCAGAACACGCCGATCTTCGAGGAGAACTCCCCGGAGAACTTCAAGGGCATCGACATCATGCGCGCCGTGCGCAGCTTCGACCCCTGTCTGCCCTGCGGCGTGCACATGTACGTCGGCAACGGCCGCACCCTCAAGACCATGCACGTCCCCACCGGCCTGAGCGGGCTCACCGCATGACGGCCGAGCAGACCGGGCAGCGGATCCAGCAGGCCCTGGACGCCCTGGCCGGCAGCGACGCCGAACAGGCCGGCGAGCAACTCGTCCGCGAGCTCATGGAGTTCTACGGCGAGGGCCTGGCCCGACTGGTCCCCGCACTGCCCCCGCCCGCCCTGGAACGGATGCTGGACGACCCGGCGGTGGCCGGACTGCTGCTCCTGCACGACCTCCACCCCGAGGACGTCACCGCCCGGATCGACCGGGCGCTCGCCAACCTGCCCGAGCGGATCGAGGTGCTCGGCTTCGCCCCGGAGACCGGCACCCTGCGGCTGCGCCGGACCGCCTCCGGCTGCGGCTGCGGCGAGCAGGAGGTGGAGGCCGCCCTGGCCTGCCACGCCCCCGAGGTGACGGCCCTGGACCTGGAGCGCGCCCCGCAGCTGCTCCAGATCGGCACCCGCCCGCCCCAGCCCGCGGAGGCGCGATGAACACCCGGAGGGTCTCCCGCGACGGGACCGCCCTGCTGCGCCGGCTGCGCGAGCCGGCGCCCCCGCGGCCCGAGCAGTGCGGCCTCTGCGGCCACGACCTGCCGCCCGGCCACCGCCACCTGGTGGACGTCGAGGAACGCTCCCTGGCCTGCACCTGCACCGCCTGCGGCCTGCTGTTCCAGCAGCACGGCGCGGCCGGCGGCCGCTACCGCACGGTGCCCGACCGCTACCTGCACGATCCGGACGGCGCGCTGGACGAGCGGGTCTGGTCGGTGCTCGGCGTCCCGGTCGGCACCGTCTTCCTGTTCCGCAACGCCGTGCTGGACCGGCTGCTCGCCTTCTACCCAGGCCCGGCCGGCGCCACCGAGAGCGAGGTCGACGAGGAGGCCTGGCAGCGCGCCCTCGGCACCAGCCGGCTGGCCGCCGCCCTGGAGCCGGACGTGGAGGCGCTGCTGCTGCGCCGCACCGAAGGCCGGGTCGCCTGCTACCTGGTGCCGATCGACGTCTGCTACGAGTTGGTCGGCCGGCTCCGCCGGTGCTGGCACGGCTTCGACGGCGGCGCCGAGGCCCGGGCCGAACTCGACGCCTTCTTCGGCCGGTTGGCCCTCCGGGCCCGCCCGCTGACCGTGGCGGTGACGGCATGACGAAGCTCGGCTTCGCCTGCACCGGCGTGCGCTCCGACCCGTACGCGGCCGGGCCCACCCTGGTGTTCCGGCTGCGGATCACCGGGCCCGCCGACACCCGGGTGCACGCCCTCGCCCTGCAGTGCCAGCTGCGGATCGAACCCGCCCGCCGGCCGTACGGCGAGGCCGAGGGGGAGCGGCTGGGCGACCTGTTCGGGGAGCGGGAGCGCTGGGGGAGCACGCTCAACCCGATCCAGTTCGCCACCGTGCCGCTGCTGGTGCCCGGCTTCACCGGCGAGACCGAGGCCGACCTCGTGGTGCCGTGCAGCTACGACCTGGAGGTCGCCTGCGCCCGGTACTTCCGGGCCCTGGAGGGCGGTGAGATGCCGTTGCTGCTGCTCTTCTCCGGCACCGCCTTCGCCGGCCCCGGCGGGTTCCAGGTCACCCCGGTGCCCTGGGACCAGGAGGCCCGGGTGCGGATGCCGGTGCGGGTCTGGCGGGAGGCCGTCGACCAGCACTTCCCCGGGTGCGGCTGGCTGCGACTGCCGGAGGACCTGATGGACGAGCTGCTGGCGCACCGCTCCCGGCGGGCGCTGCCCTCCTGGGAGGCGACGGTGCGCGACCTGCTCGCCACCGCGGCGGTGCGGGAGGGAGTCCGGTGAGCGGGCTCACGGCCGAGCTCCCCGAGGGGATCGAGCGCGGCTTCGCGGGCGCCCGGCAGATCGCCGACGCGGTGCTGCTGGAGGGCTACGTGCTCTACCCGTACCGCGCGTCCGCCGCCAAGAACCAACTGCGGTGGCAGTTCGGCGTGCTGGTGCCGCCCGAGTACACCCGCCAGGGCGGCGAGCACTCGCACCAGCGCACCGAGTGCGTCACGGAGGCGCGGCAGGGCGACCGGCTCGCGGTCGAGCTGCGGTTCCTGCGGGTCCAGCGGCGCACCGTCGAACGGGCCACCGACGGCGGCGGGTTCGAGTCGGTGGAACGGCTGGAGCTGGCCGACCGGGTGCTGGTCGAATGGGACGAGGGAGTCGAGGAGCGGATCGAACTGCTCGTGCCCGTCGAGGAGTTGACCGGTGCCGGGGTGCAGCGCGACTTCCGGCTGCCGGGCGTCGGCTCCACCGAGCTGGTGCACGAGCACGGCAGCGCCGTCGGCCGGCTGGTGCGGCGGCGCGAACAGGTCGACGGGCTGGTCCGGTTGCGGATGAAGGAACTGCCCGGCCCGTACCGGGCGCAGCGGCTGACCGCCGAGGTGGAGAACGTCTCGGCCTGGACACCGCGCCGCAAGGCCGGGCGGGAGGAGGCGCTGGCGCGCTCGCTGGTCTCCGCCCACCTGCTGCTCGGGCTGGAGCACGGCCGCTTCGTCTCGGTCACCGACCCGCCCGAGTGGGCCCGCCCGGCCGTCGAGCGGTGCCGCAACGACCGCACCTGGCCGGTGCTGGCCGGCCCGGACGGCGGGTACCAGGTGATGCTCTCCTCGCCGATCATCCTGGAGGACCACCCGCGGATCGCCCCGGAGAGCCTCGGCACCCTCTACGACGCCACCGAGATCGACGAGATCCTGGCCCTGCGCACGGCGGCGCTGACCGAGGAGGAGAAGCGCGAGGCCCGGGGCACCGACGACCGGGCCGGGGCGGTGATCGACCTCGCCGAGTCCATGCCGCCCGAGGTGCTGGAACGGCTGCACGGCGCCGTCCGCGGCCTGCGCGAGATCACCGGCTCCGGGACGGACTCCGAACAGCCCTGGTGGGATCCCGGCAACGATCCGGCGGTCGACCCCGAGCGGGACAAGGTGCTGGTCGACGGCCGGCAGGTCGGTGCGGGCAGCCGGGTGCTGCTGCGGCCCGGGCGGCGGCGCACCGACGCCCAGGACCTCTTCCTGGACGGGCGCACCGCCCTCGTGGAAGCCGTGCTGCACGACGTCGACGGCTCGGTGCACCTCGCCGTCACGGTCGAGGACGACCCGGGCGCCGACCTGTGGCGGGCCCAGGGGCGGTTCCGCTACTTCCAGCCGGACGAGGTCACCCCGCTGGAGGAGTCGTGACCGGCGGCGCGGTGCTGGTCGCCGGGGTCGGCAACATCTTCCTCGGCGACGACGGGTTCGGCGTGGAGGCCGTCCGGCGGCTGGCCGGCGTCGAGCTGCCGGACGGCGTCGAGGCGGTCGACGTCGGGGTGCGCGGCGTCGACCTCGCGTACCGGCTGCTCGACGGCTACCGGACGGCCGTGCTGGTGGACGCCACCTGCCGGGGCGGCCCGCCCGGCACCCTCTACCTCATCGAGGCGGCCGCCGAGCCGCTGGAGGTGCCCGCCCTGGACGGGCACCGGATGGGACCGGACGCCGTGGTCGGGCTGCTCGCCACGCTGGCCGCCGGCACCGGGGCCGAACCGCCCGGGCGGGTGCTGGTGGTCGGGTGCGAGCCGGCCTCGCTGGAGGAGGGCATCGGGCTGAGCGAGCCGGTGGCCGCCGCCGTGGACGGGGCCGTCCGGATGGTGCTGGCGGCCGTCGAGGAGGCGGTGCGGGCGGATGCGTCAAGTCCGGACCCGGTGAGTACGGAGTCCGAGAGGAGGACAACACCATGCTGAGGAAACTGTTCTGCGCGGCCCTGCTGGCGGGGATCGGCGCACTGGTCTGGCAGAGCCTGCCGGACCTCAAGCGGTACCTGAGGATCTCGCGGATGTGAGCCGCGGATTGCTGCGAACGGTGCAGCCCCGGACCGGGTGGCGGCGCGGCTTCGAGCCGTCGCCGCCACCGCCCCCTGTAATGGGGCGCGTTGCCGCCCGCCGTGGGAAGGGACCGATGCACGAGATGTCGATCGCCGCCGCCGTGGTCGAGCAGGTGGACACGGCCGCGCGCGAACACCGGGCCGCCGGCGTGGCCCGGGTCCGGCTGCAGGTCGGCGAGTTGGCGGGCGTGGTGCCCGAGGCCCTCGACTTCTGCTTCGAACTCGCCTGCGCCGGAACGCTGGTGGAGGGCGCGGTGCTGGACACCGAGCCCGTCGCGGCGCGCGCCCGCTGCTCGCCCTGCGCCGTCGAATGGGCCGTCGGCATGCCGCCGGACCTCGGCTGCCCGGACTGCCGCTCCGGCGTGGGCGTCGAGCTGCTCGCCGGGCGCGAGCTCCAGATCCTCGACGTCGAGTGGGCCGCGGGCCCCGGCGTCCCGGCCGAACAGAAAGGCTGAAACCGATGTGCCAGTCGGGCCACACGGTCGACCTCCGCCGGGCGGTGCTCGCCCGCAACGACGACAGCGCCCACGAGCTGCGGGCCGCACTGACCGCCCGCGGGACGGTCGCCGTCAACCTGCTCTCCAGCCCCGGCAGCGGCAAGACCGCCCTGCTGGAAGCCGAGTTGGGGCTGGCCCGGCGGCGCGGGATCCCGGTCGCCGCGCTCACCGCCGACCTCGCCACCGAGAACGACGCGCTGCGGCTGGCCCGTTCGGGCGCACCGGTGAAGCAGGTGCTCACCGACGGGCTCTGCCACCTGGAGGCGCGGATGCTCGCCGGGCACCTGGACGGCTGGCTGCCGCAGGACTGCCGGCTGCTGTTCGTGGAGAACGTCGGCAACCTGGTCTGCCCGGCCTCCTACGACCTCGGGGAATCGCTGCGGGTCGTGCTCGCCTCGGTCACCGAGGGCGAGGACAAGCCGCTCAAGTACCCGACCGCGTTCGGGCTGGCCAACCTCGTGCTGGTGACCAAGGCGGACCTCGCCGCAGCGGCCGAGTTCGACGAGGCGGCGTTCCTGGCGAACGTCCAGCGGGTCAACCCCGGGGTGGAGGTGGTGCCCACCTCGGCCCGGACCGGGGACGGCGTGGGGGCGCTGCTGGACCGGGCGCTGGCGGTGCTGGACGGCGCGGCGCCGCACCGGCCGGTGATGGCGGCCGGGCAGGGCGAGCACGCCCACGCGGGGCACCCGCACGCGGCGCACTCGCACGCGGGGCAGGCGCACGCGGAGCACTCGCACGCCGTGCCGGGGACGCCGTGACGGCGCTCGACCGCGAACGACGGCGGGTCGCCGTCCGGGGGTTGGTGCAGGGCGTCGGCTTCCGGCCCTTCGTCTTCGCGCTGGCCGGGGAGCTCGGCCTGGCCGGCAGCGTCACCAACACCGGGGAGGGCGTCCTCGCCGAGGTCGAGGGCAGCCCGGCCGCCCTGGACGCCTTCTGCCGCCGGGTCGCCGCCGACGCCCCGCCGCTCGCCCAGGTCGCCGCCGTCGAGCACGCGCCGCTCGCCGTCACCGGCGCCACCGGGTTCGCCATCACCCCCTCCCGCACCGACGGGCCCCGGGCCACCCTGATCCCGCCCGACGTCGCCGTCTGCGCCGACTGCCTGGCCGAACTCGCCGACCCCGCCGACCGGCGCCACCGGCACCCGTTCATCAGCTGCACCAACTGCGGCCCCCGGCACACCATCGTCACCGGCCTGCCGTACGACCGGGCCAACACCACCATGGCGGGCTTCCCGATGTGCGCGGACTGCGCCCGGGAGTACACCGACCCGGCCGACCGCCGCTTCCACGCCCAGCCCGTCGCCTGCCACGCCTGCGGGCCGCGGCTCGCCCTCACCGTGCCCGGCCGCGCCGACCTCGATGGTGAGGACGCGCTCGGCGAGGCCCGGCGGCTGCTCGCCGACGGGGCGGTCCTCGCCGTCAAGGGCATCGGCGGCTACCACCTGGCCTGCGACGCGCGCGACGCCGCGGCCGTCGCCCTGCTGCGGCGGCGCAAGCGGCGCGGCGACAAGCCCTTCGCCGTGATGGCCCGCGACCTCGCCACCGTCGAGGCGCTGACCGCGGTCGGGCCGGTCGAACGGGAACTGCTCACCGGCGCCGTCCGGCCGATCGTCCTGCTGCGCCGCCCCGGCGGCTTCACGGCGCAGCTCCCGGCGGTCGCCCCGGGCAGCCCCGACCTCGGGGTGATGCTCCCGTACACCCCGCTGCACCACCTGCTGCTCGCCGCCCCCGGGCCCGACCTGCTGGTGATGACCAGTGCCAACCTCTCCGGCGAGCCGATCGTCACCGACGACCGGCACGCGCTGAGTGCGCTCGCCCCGCTGGTCGACGGCTGGCTCGGCCACGACCGGCCGATCCACGTGCCCTGCGAGGACTCGGTGGTGCGGGTGGTGGACGGCGAGCTGCTGCCGCTGCGCCGCTCGCGCGGGTACGCCCCGCTGCCGCTCCCGCTGCCGGTGCCCGTCCGGCCGGTGCTGGCGGTCGGCGGCGACCTCAAGAACACCTTCGCGCTCGCCCGCGACGGCTACGCCTGGCTGTCCGGCCACATCGGCGACATGGACGACCTGGCCACCCTGCGCGCCTTCGACCGGGCGGTGGAGCAGCTCGGCCTGGTCAGCGGGGTGCGGCCCGAACTGCTGGTCGCCGACCGGCACCCCGGCTACCGCTCGCTGCACCACGCCGAGCGCACCGCCGCCGGCCGCCCGGTGCGCCGGGTGCAGCACCACCACGCCCATGTCGCCGCCGTGCTGGCCGAACACGGCCTGGACGGCGGGCGGCCGGTCCTCGGCATCGCCTTCGACGGCACCGGCTACGGCGAGGACGGCGCGATCTGGGGCGGCGAGGTGCTGCTGGCCGACTACGACGGGTACCGCCGGGTCGCCCACCTCGGCTACGTGCCGCTGCCGGGCGGCGACGCCGCGGTCGAGCGCCCGTACCGGACGGCGCTCGCCCACCTGCGCGCCGCCGGGCTGCCCTGGGCGGCCGGGCTGCCGCCGGTGCTGGCCTGCCCGGAGGACGAACTGCGGCTGCTGGAACAGCAGTTGGAGCGCGGGCTGAACTGCGTGCCGACCTCCAGCATGGGCCGGCTGTTCGACGCGGTGTCCTCGCTCGCCGGGGTCTGCCACCGGGCCGGGTACGAGGCCCAGGCGGCGATCGAACTGGAGGCGGCCGCAGTGGAGTTCGGCCCGGTGGAGTGCGGCCCGGCGGCGGGCTACGCCTTCGGGCTGGTGGAGCGGGCGGGCGGCTGGACCGTCGAACCCGGGCCGGTGCTGGCCGGGGTGCTGGCGGACCTGGCGGCGGGCGCGCCGACCGGGCTGATCGCCGCCCGCTTCCACGGCGCGGTCGCCGGGGCCGTCCGGCGGGTATGCGCGAACGTCCGCCGGGAGTACGGGATTTCGACGGTGGCGCTGAGCGGCGGGGTCTTCGCCAACGCGCTGCTCTCCTCGGCCTGCGCGAGCGGCCTCGGGGAGGACGGCTTCACCGTGCTGCGGCACCGCCGGGTGCCGCCCAACGACGGAGGGCTGGCGCTCGGCCAGCTGATGGTGGCCGGCCGGTCGTCGGCCGCCCGGGAGGAGTGACAGCGGATGTGTCTGGCGGTGCCCGGCAGGGTGACGGAGATCGAGGAACGCGACGGGACCAGGATGGCGGTGATGGACTTCGGCGGGGTGGTCAAGGACGTCTGCCTGGAGTACCTGCCCGACCTGGCGGTGGGGGAGTACGCCATCGTCCACGTGGGGTTCGCGTTGCAGCGCCTGGACGAGGAGTCGGCCCGGCGGACCCTGGAGCTGTTCGAGGAACTCGGGCTGCTGCAGGAGGAGTTCGGCGATCCATGGGAGGCGGCGGGCAACCCCGCGGCGGTCGAGGAGGCGGGACGGTGAAGTACCTGGAGGAGTTCCGCAACCCCGAGCTGGCCGAGGGCCTGCTCGCCGACATCAGGGCGACGGTCACCCGGCCGTGGGCGCTGATGGAGGTGTGCGGCGGCCAGACGCACAGCATCATCCGGCACGCCATCGACCAACTCCTGCCGGACGAGGTCGAGTTGATCCACGGCCCGGGGTGCCCGGTGTGCGTCACCCCGCTGGAGGTGATCGACCGGGCGCTCGCCATCGCCGCCCGCCCCGGGGTGATCTTCTGCTCCTTCGGCGACATGCTGCGGGTGCCCGGCACCGACCGCGACCTGTTCCGGGTCCGGGGCGAGGGCGGCGACGTCCGGGTGGTGTACTCGCCGCTCGACGCGCTGAGGATCGCCCGGGAGAACCCGGACCGGGAGGTGGTCTTCTTCGGCATCGGCTTCGAGACCACCGCCCCGCCGAACGCGATGGCCGTCCACCTGGCCCGCAAGCAGGGCCTGCGCAATTTCAGCATGCTGGTCTCGCACGTCCGGGTGCCTCCGGCGATCGAGGCGATCATGGATTCGCCGGAGTGCCGGGTCCAGGCCTTCCTGGCCGCCGGGCACGTGTGCAGCGTGATGGGCACCGACGAGTACCCCGCGCTGGCCGAGCGCCACCGGGTCCCGATCGTCGTCACCGGCTTCGAGCCGCTCGACATCCTGGAGGGGATCCGGCGCACCGTACGGCAGTTGGAGCGCGGCGAGCACACCGTCGACAACGCCTACCCGCGGGCCGTCCGTCCCGAGGGCAACCCGGCGGCCCGCGCCATGCTGGAGGACGTCTTCGAGGTGACCGACCGGGCCTGGCGCGGCATCGGCGTCATCCCGCAGAGCGGCTGGAGGCTCTCCCCGCGCTACCGGGACCACGACGCCGAGCACCGCTTCGACGTCGGGGGCATTCGGACCAGCGAACCCGCCGCGTGCCGGGCCGGCGAGGTGCTCCAGGGGCTGCTCAAGCCCCACGAGTGCGAGGCCTTCGGCACCGTCTGCACCCCGCGCACCCCGCTCGGCGCCACCATGGTCTCCAGCGAGGGGGCCTGCGCCGCGTACTACCTCTACCGGCGGCTGAGCACGCCGACCGGGCCGAGCACGCCGAGCCCCGTCCAGGAGGCGAGCCCCGTTGGCTGACACCGACCTGCTCATCGAACCGTCCGGCGGCGCCGGTGCGGCCGGTGCGCCGGACCTCTCCGGCTGGAGCTGCCCGCTGCCGCTGCGCGACCACCCCCGGGTGGTGATGGGGCACGGCGGCGGCGGGGCGATGTCCGCCGAGCTGGTGGAGAACATCTTCGCTCCCGCCTACGGCAGCCGGGCGCTGGCCGGTCTCGGCGACTCCGCCGTGCTCGAACTGGGCGGCGCCCGGCTGGCGTTCTCCACCGACTCCTACGTGGTGCGGCCGCTGTTCTTCCCCGGCGGCTGCATCGGCGACCTCGCCGTCAACGGCACCGTCAACGACCTGGCCATGAGCGGGGCCCGGGCGGCCTACCTGTCCTGCGGCTTCATCCTGGAGGAGGGGGTGGAGCTGGCCGTGGTGGACCGGGTGGCCCGGGCGCTCGGCGCGGCCGCCCGCACCGCCGGGGTGGAGGTGGCCACCGGCGACACCAAGGTGGTCGAGGCCGGGCACGGCGACGGCGTCTACCTGAACACCGCCGGCATCGGGCTCGTCCCGGCCGGGGTCGACATCCGGCCGCAGCGGGCCCGCCCGGGCGACGTGGTGATCGTCAGCGGGCCGATCGGGCTGCACGGGGTGGCGATCATGAGCGTCCGGGAGGGGCTGGAGTTCGGGGTCGAGGTGCGCAGCGACTGCGCGGCGCTCGGCGGCCTGGTGGAGGCCATGCTCGCGGCGACCCGCGACCTGCACGTGCTGCGGGACCCCACCCGGGGCGGGCTGGCGGCGGCGCTCAACGAGATCGCGGCGGCGGCCGGGGTGGGCGTGGTTGTGAGCGAACGCGCCGTCCCCGTCCCGGACCCGGTGGCCAACGCCTGCGCGATCCTGGGCCTGGACCCGATGTACATCGCCAACGAGGGCAAGCTGGTGGCCTTCGTCCCGCGCACCGAGGCGGACGCCGTGCTCGCCGCCATGCGGGCCCACCCGCTGGGCGCGGAGGCGGTGGTGATCGGCGAGTGCGTCGAGGACCACCCCGGGATGGTCGTCGCCCGCACCGGCTTCGGCGGCACCCGGGTGGTGGACCTGCCGCTGGGCGAGCAGCTCCCGCGGATCTGCTGACCGCGCCGATCGTGGCTCCACCGGCGTCCGGCCGGCTCGACGGGCCCACCGGGAAACCGATTTCCGTTTTCGCCCGGCCGTGGTCTATGGTTGAGACATCGACGCGGGGTGGAGCAGCTCGGTAGCTCGCTGGGCTCATAACCCAGAGGTCGCAGGTTCAAATCCTGTCCCCGCTACTCAGTAGGAGCCGGGGTCGGCGCACTTGGTGCGTCGGCCCCGGCTTTTTGCGTCCGGTGGCGGTGCCGCGCCGAGAAGTCCACACAAGCGGAGGCACCGGCACTTCTGGTGGGGCGGGGCCGATCGTGCGAGCCTTGCGCGGGTTCGGCCGGGGGTCTGCTCAGGGCCGTCGGCCGCCGGTTCGTCGGGCACCGTGGACTTCCAGGGGGACGCAATGCGGATCAGGATCGGACGCCGTACGGCCGAGGTCGCCGCCGTGGTGGCGCTGACGCTCGGAGCGACGGGCATGGCGACGGGGGGTGCGTCGGCCGCGTCCCAGCCGACCGGGGCGGAGGCCTGCCCGAGCGGGAACGTGTGCCTCTACTTCCACTCGCCGCAGTACGGCTGGGGCGCGTGGGAGAACTGGTCGGTCGGGCAGACCGTCGACCTGCGCAGCGCCCACTTCGGCCACTGGGGCAACAACGGCGCCGGCTGGGGGCAGACCGTGGCGGACAACGCCGCCTCGCTGGTCAACAACACCGGGCAGACGGTGGCCGTGGTCGCGGACGACGGGACCTGGGACTACTACCGGGCGGGCTACTCCGACGTGCTCGACTACACCTACAACAAGGACGCCCAGCTCTGGAGTTGACCGGACCTTGGCACGGGAGGCCTCCGCACCGGATCGGTGCGGGGGCCTCTTTGCCTTCGGCGGCTGAGTGGCCATCAGGGTGAGGTGGCGTGAAGTCGGCTGGTGTGCGGTCGAGTTGACGGTATTGATGGGACCCTGACAGCGGATTTGGTTACTTTAGGGTAATTTAAGGGTGTCGTCCGGGTGAACGTCCCCGGCCTCGCATGAAGGACTCGTACGTGCTCTCTCCTCACTCCCGCCGCTCCGGCCGCCGTCTGGCCGGTACCGCGCTGGCCCTCGCCGCCGCCGTCGGTGCGCTGCCCGTCGCTCCCGCCTTCGCCGACCCGGCCCCGGTGCCGACGTCGACCGTCCCGGCCGCACCGGCCTCGCCCGCCGATGCCACTCCGTACCTGGACGCGGTGGAGCGGACGCTGCGTCAGGTGTCGCCCGGGCTGGAGGGAACGGTCTGGCAGCGGACGGCCGGCAACCGGCTCGACGCACCGGCCGGGAACCCGGGCGGGTGGCTGCTGCAGACGCCGGGCTGCTGGGGCGACGCCTCCTGCACCGAGCGCACCGGTACCAAGCAGTTGCTCGACAAGATGCGGGAGAACATCGGACGGGCCACCCGGACCGTCGACATATCAACCCTCGCCCCGTTCCCGGACGGTGCCTTCCAGGACGCCATCGCCGACGGCCTCAAGGCCTCGGTGGCCGCCGGGAACACCCCGCACGTGCGGGTCCTCGCCGGCGCCGCGCCGCTGCTCAACATCACCGCACTGCCCTCCAAGTACCGGGACGACCTGGTGGCCCGGCTCGGCAGCGCCGCCGGCCGCGTCACCATCGAGGTCGCCTCGATGACCACCGCGAAAACCGCGTTCTCGTGGAACCACTCCAAGTTGCTGGTGGTGGACGGGCAGAGCGTCATCACCGGCGGCATCAACAACTGGAAGGGCGACTACCTCGACACCGCCCACCCGGTCACCGACGTCGACCTCGCGCTCACCGGCCCGGCCGCCGCCTCCGCCGGTGCGTACCTGGACACCCTGTGGGACTGGACCTGCCGCAACACCGGGGTCCTCTCGGCCGCGTGGTTCGCCTCCACCAACGGCGCGAGCTGCACCCCCGACCTGGAGAAGCGCCGCAACCCGGCCGTCGGGCAGGTGCCCGCCACCGGCAACGTCCCGGTGATCGCGATCGGAGGCCTCGGCGTCGGGATCACCGACGAGGACCCCGCCTCCGACTACCGCCCGGACCGGACGGCCCGGCCCGCCGACGTCAAGTGCGGCCCGATCGGCCTGCCCGACCGCACCAACGACGACCGCGACTACGAGACGGTCAACCCCGAGGAGAACGCGCTGCGCGCCCTGATCGCGGGCGCCACCGGCCGGATCGACATCTCCCAGCAGGACGTCACCGGCACCTGCCCGCCGATGCCCCGCTACGACGCCCGGCTCTTCGACCTGCTCGCGGGCAAGCTCGCCGACGGGGTCAAGGTCCGCATCGTGGTCAGCGACCCCGGCAACCGCGGCGCGGTCGGCAGCGGCGGCTACTCGCAGATCAAGTCCCTGAACGAGATCAGCGACACCCTCGCGGCCCGGCTCACCGCCCGCCTCGGCGACCCGGCGCAGGCCCGGACCGCGATGTGCCGCAACCTCCAACTCGCCCCGTTCCGGGCCTCCTCCGCCCCGACCTGGGCCGACGGCCACCCGTACGCGCTGCACCACAAGCTGGTCTCGGTCGACGGCTCCGCCTTCTTCATCGGCTCCAAGAACCTCTACCCGGCCTGGCTCCAGGACTTCGGCTACGTCGTGGAGAACCGCACCGCCGCCGCGCAGCTGGACCAGCAGCTGCTCGCCCCGCAGTGGCAGTACTCGCAGGCCGCCGCGACCTTCGACTACAGCCGCGGCCTCTGCCAGGGCTGAGCCCGCAGCACCCGGCCGGGCCGCCGTCCGGAGCCTGGGCCCTGTCCGGCCGAGGCGCCCTGGACGGCGGCTCGGCCGCTGCGCCAGCATGGGGGCATGCCCGAGACGCCGGAGTCCGCCCGCAGCATCGCCGACAGGTACGTCGCCCAGGTCGCGGCACTCGACCCGGCGACCTCGACCAGACTCGGTCTGCACCCGGAGGACGACCGGCAGCCGGACCTGTCGCCGGAGGGCTTCGAGGCGCTCGCCGAACTCGGGCGGCGGACGCTGGTCGCGCTCGACGCCGCCGCGCCCCCGGACGGAGCCGCCGACCGGGACTGCGCCCGGCTGCTGCGGGAGCGGCTCACCGCCGAACTCGCCGTGCACGAGGCCGGGGACCACCTCCGCCAGCTGCGCAACGTCAACTCCCCGCTGCACAAGGTGCGGGGCGTGTTCACGATGATGCCCACCGAGACCGACGAGCAGTGGGCGGCCGTCGCCGGCCGGCTGCGCAACGTGCCCGGAGCGCTCGACGGCTACCGCGCCACCCTGACCGAGGGCATCGCCCGAGGACTGCTGAGCGCACCCCGGCAGGCCCGCGCGACCATCGCCCAACTGGACGCCTGGACCGGCCGCTCCGGCGGCGGGAGCTGGTTCAACGGCTTCACCGCGGCCGGGCCCACCCGGCTGCGCCCCGAACTGGACGCCGCCGCCGACCGCGCCACCAGCGCCACCGCGGCCTTCCGCGACTGGCTGCACGACACCTACCTGCCCGCCGCCGACGGCACCCCGGACGCCGTCGGCCGCGAGCGCTACCTGCGCTCCGCCCGCTGGGCCAACGGCGCCGACATCGACCCGGCCGAGGCGTACGCCTGGGCCTGGGAGGAGTTCCACCGCACGGTCGCCGAGATGCGCACCGAGGCGGACCGCATCCTCCCCGGGGCCGGCCCCCGGGCCGCCATGGACCACCTCAACCGGCACGGCCACGCCGTCGAGGGCGAGGAGAACGTCCGCGCCTGGCTCCAGCAGGTCGTCGACGAGGCGATCGACGCCCTCGACGGCACCCACTTCGACATCTCCGGCCCGCTGCGCCGGGTCGAGACCAGGATCGCGCCGCCCGGCAGCTCGGGCGCGCCCTACTACAACGGCCCCAGCCTGGACTTCCGCCGCCCCGGCCGCACCTACCTGCCCACCCTCGGCCGGCGGACCTTCCCGACCTGGCAGCTCGTCAGCACCTGGTACCACGAGGGCGTCCCCGGCCACCACCTCCAGACCGCCCGCTGGACCGCCTGCGCCGACCGGCTCAGCAGCTACCAGATCACCCTCGGCGCGGTCAGCGCCGACAAGGAGGGCTGGGCACTGTACGCCGAGCGCCTGATGGACGAACTGGGCTTCCTCACCGACCCCGCCCGGCGGCTCGGCTACCTGGACAAGCAGATGCTCCGGATCATCCGGGTGATCGTGGACCTGGGCATGCACCTGGAACTCGCCGTCCCCGCCGACAGCGGCTTCCACCCCGGCGAACGCTGGACCCCGGAACTCGCCACCGCGTTCATGGCCGCCCACCACGGCAGCGAACTCCCGCGCCGCAGCAGCGAGATCGACCGCTACCTGGGCTGGCCAGGCCAGGCCATCGGCTACAAGCTGGGCGAACGCGTCTGGCTGCGGGGCCGCGAGGAGGCCCGCCGCCGCCAGGGCGCCGCCTTCGACCTCCGGGCCTGGCACGGCACCGTCCTCGCCCACGGCTCGCTCGGCCTGGACGCCCTGGCGGCCCGCCTCGCCGAGGCGTAGGGGGCCGGCCCCTGCCTCAGAACTGGCTGCGGCGCAGGGCGTCGGTGAGCATGAGGGCCGAGATCACGTGGTGCGCCTGTTCGGAGACGGTGTACGGGACGCTGCCGCCCAGCTTCGTCGCCAGGTCCTTCCAGGAGGTGAGGGGGAGGGAGGTGAGGGAGTTGCGGTCGTCCGGGGTGGCGGCGTCGAAGGGGGCGGGGCCGGGGGCGGTGACACCGAGCTGGGCGAGCAGCGGGGCGAGTTGGGCGGGGTCGTTCTGGGTGTAGAGGCGGGCGACCTTGGTGCCGGAGCTGCCGCGCGCGGCCCAGGCGGCCACCTGGGTCAGCGGCGGGAGGGTCGCGGACACCAGGTCGGCGTGCGGGTCGAAGAGGTAGGCCTCCTGGAGGGTGTCCAGGTAGAGGGGGTGGGCCTGGTTGGCGGCGTTGCCGAGGAAGCAGGTCAGGGCCGCGTGGCCGCTGCTGAAGGAGGCCATGCCGAGCCGGCCGATCGCTCCGAACTGGAAGTTGCCCCTGCGCCGGAACATGAAGGCCTGGATCTCCGGCAGGTACTCCTGGAGGAAGGCTGCGTCGGCGAAGGAGCCGATCTCGTTGCAGGGGTTGGCGTCGGCCCGCATCAGCGGGAGGACCAGCACGACGTTCCGCCCCGAGGCCGCGAGCTGGAGGCCGAGGCCCTTGGCGGACGGATTGGTGAGCAGGGGGTCGTTGATGTACTGGAGGTACTTGAGCAGGCCGTGGAACTGGTAGTCCCAGCCGA
Source organism: Kitasatospora sp. NPDC059827 (assembly GCF_042731675.1). Lineage (NCBI taxonomy): Bacteria > Bacillati > Actinomycetota > Actinomycetes > Kitasatosporales > Streptomycetaceae > Kitasatospora > Kitasatospora sp. NPDC059827. The sequence goes on from NZ_JBHWIV010000010.1 coordinate 61,055, forward strand.
AGGGGTACGTGCTGCCGGTCGTCGGGTCGTGGCGGTCCCGGGGGTCGTTGTAGAACTTCGGGGAGTTCTGGTTCAGGCCGGCCCGGAAATAGATCAGGAAGGGGGCGGGCGGCGCGCCCGGGGCGCGGGAGACGCCGTCCGGCCAGTGGACGGCGACGAGCTGCGGTGCGGAGATGCCGGGGAGTTGCAGGACGACGGTCTCGGCGAAGGGCGACACGGTCTGGGTCTGGACCTGGATGTTGCCGCTGTCGATCGCCGGTGAGGCGATGACGGTCGTGTCGATCGCCGAGGGCACCGCGTAGACCGGCGGCGGCAGCGACACGCCGGGGGTTCGGAAGCTCATGTCGCCGGGTGGTGGGGCGGGCGGGCTGCCCGGGTAGTCGGTGCCGGTCTGCGCCAGGCCGAGCCGTGCTTGCTCGGTGGCGTCGCGGAGCGGCGCGAAGAAGGCGGTCATGGCGATGGTCGGGCCGACGGCCGAGGAGGTGACGGTGGGGTCGGGCCAGTTGCTGTTCACCGGGGGGAAGGTGGCCTGGACGGTACCGGTGGAGTCGATGTCCAGGTGGGCGGTGAGCGTGCCGTACTTGACCTGGTCGACGGCGGCCGCCTGGATGTCGATCGACGCGTCGGTGTCCGGGATGGTGAAGATCGACTGGTCCAGGACGACGGTGTCCGGACCGACGGGGCCGCCGCCGTCGACGGCGATGGTGAAGTTGCACAGGGTGGTGCTCTGGCCTTGGATCTGGCCGGTGAGGGCGAGCTGGGCCATCGGAGTCTCCTTCTCCTCAGCGCCGCGCGAGGGCCAGGGCGGCGGCGCGGGCGATCGGCTGGCCGGTGTGGGCCTCGTAGTAGGTGAAGGCGGGGCAGGGGTTGACCTCGAAGCAGTAGACCTCGCCGTCGTCGGCCAGCATCAGGTCGATGCCGGCGAGTTCGAGCCCCAGCTGTGCCGCCAGGCGCAGGCAGCGTTCGGCGAGGTCGGCGGGGGGCTGCCAGGCGGAGAGCTCGGCGTGGCCGCCGTCGCTGTGGGCGTAGCGGTAGTCGACCCGGTCGGTCTCGATCCGGGTGGCGAACACCTGGTGGGCGACCGTGTGCACCCGGAGGTTGGTGCCGGTGATGCGGCGCTGGAACTGCACCGGGCAGTAGCGGATGAGCGGCAGCCGGTCGAGGGCCTGCCGGTCGAGGGTCCGGACGATCGAGCGGATCCCGCTGATCGACTTGTAGACCAACTCGCCGTGCTGCTCCCGGAATTCCCGGACGAGATCGGGGTCGTTGGTGACCAGGGTCTCCGGGACGAGGAATCCGGACCGCTGGATCAGCTGGGCCTGGTGGGGCTTGGACGTGTTGGACGCCATCGCGCTCTCCCGGTTCATCACGCAACCCGGGGCGAGCTCCGACCAGGTGCTCACGGCCGTGTGCCAGGATCCGCAGCGGCGCACCGTGGACTCGTCCGCCCCACGGAGCTCGGGGAGTCTGCGCCAGTCCATCAGCCGGAGGTAGACGCCGGTGACGTCGGCGCAGTCGACGGATCCGCCGTCGTACGGGATCCGCCCCCGGACGGTGGTGCCGGTGGCCTCCAGCTCCAACGGCAGCTCCTGGAAGCGCCGTTGGTGGAGCATGGCGAACGGCAGGCCGAGCGCGTCGAGTTCGGCGGTGATCCGGGCGAGCGGTGACTCGCTGGCGATGCCGCAGACGACGATCACGGCGCACCCGGCGAGAGCGCGGTGAGGTGCTTGAACAGGCGGTCGAGGAAGGGATCGCCGCCCGGGCGGAGGTCGGGCAGCGGGCTCGCGCCGGCGAAGACCGCCGGCTGTCGGTCGCCCGTCCCGGTCTCGCGGTGGAGGTCGACGCCGAGCAGGTCGACGCCGAGCAGGTCGAGTTCGGCGAGTCGGGCGAGCCGGACGTACGGCTCCTCGTCCTCGGCCGCCGGCGCGCCGATGACGTGCTCGCCCAGCACCAGCACGTCGCCGCGACCGGCCGGGGCCGCGGGCGGTTCGGCGTCCGGGTCGCTGGAGACCCGGGCCGGCGGGACCGGCAGCCCCGCTCGGATCGCGAGCGCGGTCCACTCCGCGGGCGAGCGCCAGGCCCCGCACAGCCCGTACCCGTAGGGCGGGTTGATCGAGACCGGCGCCAGGCAGGTGAGCAGGCTGAGCAGGAGCGCGCTCAGCTCGCGGGCGGCGTACTCGGCGTCGGCGTGGGTGGTGAACGGGAGGTACCCGAAGGGCGGGGCGGCCACCCGGTTGAGCACGCCGTCGACGTCACGGCTGTCCAGGACGCGCCCGTCGGGCAGGGTGAGTGTGAAGCGCGCGCCGAGGCGGTCGACACGGTGCGCCGTCCGGGTGGAGCCCAGCAGGGTCTGCGGGGAGAGCAGTTCCAGCGGTGCCAGCCCGCGTGCGCGCAGTCCTTCGTACGCCCACACGGCGGCGCGGTCCGCCGGATCGCAGAGCACCAGCCACATCGGGCGCCTACCCTCCGCCCCGCCCCGGCTCGGGGGGTTCGTCGCGGAGGGCGCTGTCCGTGAGGTCGGGGCGCTGCGCCGGCGGGATGAAGTGCTCGGGCGGGGGGTTGGCGCCGGCGGTCGGTTCGAGCCGCTCGGCGGGGTGCTCCTTGATCGCGTCCTTGTTCTCCTTGTCGTCCTTGTGGTCCTTGCCGTCCTTGTCGTCCTTGTTCTCCTTGGTGACGTCCTTGTGGTCCTTGACGTCCTTGTTCTTCTCGTCGCGGGACAGGTGCAGGGTGACCTCCCGGGCGACCGGGTCGTCGCAGTCCAGGACGAAGGTGGCGGTGACCGTGGCGGCGGCGGGCGGGACGGACGCGGGGGTGACCGTGATCCCGAGGCGGTCGCAGCCGTTGGGCGGGATGCTCGGCGGGACGTCGCTCAGCAGGTAGCCCGCGCCCATGGCCTGGTCGGCCCGGGAGTTGATGGTCAGTGGCCCGGTGCCGATGTTGGAGATCGGGACCGAGACCCTCGGCAGGGTCTCGCTCACGGCCACGGTCGTCCGGAGCGGGGTGGTGTCCATGACGATCCGGGGCTGCCGGGCCTTGTCGGCGCTCGCCGCGGTGGACCAGACGAAGCCGAGTTCCTGCGGGTCGACGTTGGTGATCCGCAGGCTCCAGGGGCGGTCGTCCGGGTTGGTGATGTCGATCGGCACCGTGAAGACGTCGAAGGCGTCCCTGGTCCAGGAGGCGGTCCCGACCGCCGCTCCCGTCTCGTCGACGAGCGAGGCGGCGGCGGGCGCTTTCGGGATGCTGGTGAGCGGCCCGGTCCCCGCCCGGAGTTCGATGTCCGGTGCCTTTCCGCCCAGGGGCGCGCAGTTCGGTCCGAGGGCCACCACCAGCAGGGCCCAGGCCGTCGCCGTCTGGTCCACGACGAAGGGGAGCACGCCGGTGGTGGCGAGGTTCGCCAGCCGGATCTGGCCGGTGTCGGGGAAGATGTCTGCCATGATCGCTTCTCCCGTCGTGGAGGTGCGGTGACCGTCCGTCACCAGGTTCCGAGCGGTACGACGTCGACGAAGACCGGTCGTCCCGTGGCGCTGCCGCCGGACGGCACGGGTTGGGTCTCGAACTCCCGGACCACCAGGCGCTGGGCCCGCTGCCCGGTGTCGGGAACGCTGATCGTGTCGCTCTGCCCGAGCACGGCGGAGGCCGTCAGCACGGTGGACCAGCCGGTGACGGTGTCGGGGGCGGGCACCCCCGGGTCCTGGACCTGGAGTTCGGTCCGGACGGTGTTCCCGGCCCCGCCCGGTCCGAGGCCCTCCAGCACGACATCCGCCCGCCCGGCGCTCCGGGTGACCGTCAGCCGCCGCTGCGGGGCGAGTTGGACCGGCTCGGTCAGCACCACCGGCGAGACCTCGGGGATGCCGGTGAGGGTGTGCGGCTGGTAGCGGGCCAGGGCGAGCCGGACGAACGGGAAGTACGAGGCGGCGACCACCGGGGCCAGGTCCAGGTCGGCGAACCAGCAGTCGCCCTCGGCGTCGAACTCGACCTGGTGGAGCGCGGCGTCCAGCTGCCGGTGCAGTTCGGGGAGGGTGACCTGGGCCCGCTGCACCGCGTTGACCTGGGCGGCGGTGAGGACGGCGGGCGGCGCGCCGGTGTCCCGGATCGGGTCGCGCCCGGCGACCGCGACGTACCGCAGGGCGTCGGCGGGCACGGGGCCGGGCGGGAGGGTGAGCACCACCAGGGCCTCGTCGTCGCCCGAGACGTACCAGGGCCGGTCGAGGAGGACCCGCAGGCCGCCGCCCCGGCGCAGCCGGGTGAGCGACTGCTGCCCCTCGGTGGTCCGGGTCCAGCCGAACGACGGTACGCAGCGCAGCAGTCGGGGAGCGGGTGGGCGCACGGTGCTCGGCACGTCGAGGTCGGCGAGCTGCCCGGTGGCGGTACAGGCACCGGGGTCGGAGGCGAGGACGCGCGCGAAGCAGTCCTCGAAGCGGGACACGGCCGTCACGGAGTAGCTCACGTGGTGGTGGCGGGTGTCGCCGAACTCCTGGCGGATCACCGGGAGCGCCTCCAGCAGCGGCAGGTGCTGGACCTCGTACGAGCCGACGTGCGCCGTCCGCCGGGTGGTGGCCGGTGCGGCGGGCGGGGCGTCGTCGTGGTCGGTCCACTCGGCGTGCAGGTCGATCCGCCCGGTGCTCGGGACGTCGATCAGCAGGTTGTCCGGGGCGAGGACGGTGTCGCGGTCGCCGGGCCCGCGCCGGGCCGTCAGCTGCCCGCCCGGGTCGCAGAGGGGGCGTTGCACCGCGTGCACCAGGGTGACCGTGCGGGGTGGCGTGATCAGGCGGTTCCGGCCGCCGACGATGTCCTGGAAGGCGGGCAGGTGCGGCACGTTCGGGTCGACGCCCTGCCAGAACGCGATGCCGAACAGGGCGACGTCGGCGAAGGCGGGGCAGGACGGGATGTCGAAGGTCACCTGCTCGGCCGGGCCGAGGGCGACCGTGACGTGGCGCGGGTCGGCCCGGCCGACCGTGCACCCGCTCGCCGCCGCCACCAGCCGGACGGACGCGGTCTGCAGGTCGGGCCAGGCGCCCTGCCAGATGGCGATCACGGCCTTGTCGGGCGGGACGATCGCCCCGGGCCGGCCGGTGCCGGGGTCGATCGGCCGGGGCCGGGCGTTCAGAGCGGCGCACGCGCTGCTCCGGTCGGCCAGCCAGGGAAGCGCCGCGTCGGTCTCGGGCAGGACGACGTACGCGGACGGCACGGCCGATCCGGCGGGGACGGTCCGCGCGCCCGGGACGTCGGTGACCTCGCGGTCGGCCCGGGTGGCGGCGTCGAAGAGCCCGGTCACCACGGCGTCGGGCACCGCGGGGCCCAGCGCGGCGTCGAAGGCGCCGTCGTACTGCATCGCCAGGGCGAGCGAGCACTTCGGCGGCAGCAGGTGCCGCAGGTCGTAGGGGCGGTAGCCGTGGAGGGTCGCGTAGTCGGCGGCCGTGGTGCCGCGATCGCTGCGGATCACCATCCGGTCGTGCCCGTCGCCGTCGTCCCACTCCCTGGTGGGCACCAGTTCCGGGGGCGGCAGCGGTTCGAAGCGGTAGTAGGTGACCGGGTCCGACTGGGCCTCGGTGGGGGCGACCTCCTCGGCGCGCGGTCCGCCGCCGGCGAGGTCGGCGATCCGGACCCGGACCCGGTAGGTGCGGCCGAAGCGCAGCCGCGGCAGGGAGCCGGGGTCGCACTCCACGGTCGTGTCGAGGGCCGTGGCCACCGGGGCGGGCATGGTGTCCCTGGTGCCGGTGACCCGTTCGGGCCGCTGGGCGACCTGGCTCCAGCCGTCCCAGCGGGCCACGATCTCGTGCAGGTACAGCGTGTCGGCGTCGCCGAAGCCGGTGACCACCGCGCCGGGGCGCAGGTAGCCCTCGTCCAGCAGGCCGTCCGGCAGCAGCGGCACACCGCCGACGGTGTAGTGCACCCGGCGTCGGCACAGCGAGTGCCAGGTGCGGTGCCCGGCGTCGAAGACGTCCATCCGGTAGCCGCCGAGCAGGGAGTCCGCCAGCAGGGCCGAGGCGAGCAGACCGGCCGGGGTGGCGCGCTGCCGGGCCCGCTGGAGCTGCTTGCCGTGTTCCTTCTGCCGCGCCCGGTCGACCAGGGCGAGGCCCGTCGACTGCAGGGCCGGCAACGCCCCGACCGGGACCGGGGAGGTCCCTTCGGGCGGGAGCGCGGAGGCGTCCGACCGGGCGGTGCTGACCAGTCGCAGGGCGGCGCCGTCCACGTCGAAGGGCAGCAGCTCGAACCGGGGGTTGGCGGAGGGCGCGAGGCCGGCGCCGGCCAGTGGCAGGAGGCCGTCGCTGAACCCGGTGGAGGTCGGACCGTCGACGGAGGCGGGCACGAAGCGGGTGCCGCTGAGGGTGTAGGCGGTGCTGGGGGAGAGGTCGGTCTGGAGGGCTGTGCTCCAGCCCGGCGTCGGGTCCGGGTCGGGGTGGGGCCACAGTGGTGTCACGCTCAGCTCGGCCGGGTGCGCCTGGTCCACCGGGGTGAGCCCGGCGGCGGGGACGGCGAGGTCCACCAGCAGGCCGAGCGCGCGCAGCACGACGGGGTGGTCGACCAGGTGCGCGACGCTCTGGTGGAACTCGGGCTCGGCAGGGGGCGCCGCCCGGCGGTCCGGCGGGGTGGTGGCGGGCGCTCCGCGGCGGTAGAAGGCGTACGCCCGGGCGAGGGCGGGGGCGGTGTCCTCGGGCGGGGTGGTTCCCGGCCGGGCGGTGCCGGACGGTGCGCTGCCGGGCGGACCGTCGGTGGGCGCCAGCAGGGCGGGCCGCCACTGTTCGCCGATCGCCCGCAGCGCGGCCCGCAGGCCGGGGTCGCTCTCCGGCGCGGCGCCGCGGTGCGCCGCGTGGGCCTGGGCGGTGGCGGTGTAGATGCCCTTGACGTCGGTGCCGGCCTGACCTGCCGGGAAGGTGCTGGTGCTGCGGCCGTCGTAGCCGGCGGGCAGGTAGGGATCCACCACCGTGGCGGCGAACAGCGCTTGCCAGAAGGCGAGTTGACGGTCCGGCGGGAACTGGACGGAGCTCCCGTCGAGGGCGGTGTACGGCACCCGGACGGACGGCAGCGAGTGCCCGGCCCGGCGGACGTCGAACCCGACCCCGGCGAGTCGCCGCGGCCAGTCCTGCATCGCGAAGTCCGCGAGGGTGAGCGCCGTGGCGGCCGGGCCGATCAGGCGCGGCGTCAGCAGCACCGACAGCAGCGCCATCGGCGCGGACTGCCCGGGGACGGCCGTCACCCGGCCCGCCGGGATCACCGTCCAGACGAACTGCCGCTCCAGGCCGGCCACGACGTGCGGGCCGGGCGATCTCTTCGGGCCGGTCGGGTTCTGCGGGCCGGTCGACGGCATGGCTCACTCCCCTGCGAAGGCCCGGCAGTAGGTCTGCCACGGGAAGGACTGCCCCTGCGGTCCGAGCGCGGCCCGGACGGAGGGGTCCGCGGTGGTGGAGGTACCGGGGAGGACGGCGCGCTGTCCGGCGGAGGACGGGCAGTTGCCGAAGCACTTGTGGCACTCCAGCGTGAAGGACTTGGAGAAGAAGGTCAGGTCCACGGTGACCACGAGCCGGGCCGAGCCGCTCAGCGAGCCGCTGGGGGCGTCGTACGTCAGGGCGAGGGTCAGTTCGATCGAGACGCTGATCAGCCCGAGCAGGGAGACGCTGCCGCCGATCCGCAGGTAGCCGGTGACCTCGGTGTCGGTCCCGTTCATGGCGAACACGACGCCACCGAAGACGTGCACCTCGGCGGACACGATGACGAAGTCCATCACGACGGCGGCGCCGAACTCGATGCCGCCGGTGAAGCGTTGCAGGCCGCTGTCGGTCCCGCCGGCGCTCAGGCCGAGTTCCAGGTACCCGCCGCCGCCGAAGCCGGACACCGTGACCAGGAACGGCCGCTCCCGGGTGCCGAACGCGAAGTCCATCAGGAGGGGCCGGCCGGTCAGCGAGAGCGTGACGCCGATCTGGATGGTCAGGTTCTGCAGGCTGAACACCAGCAGGCCGATGCTGGGGACGGCCACGGTGTACGAGGCGGTGATGCCGGTGGCCGAGGTGTCGATCCTCGGGCCGTCCTCCCCGAACGAGAGGAACTGCTCCAGGGTGGCGAGGAAGCCGAGGTCCCCGCCGAGCTTGACGTCCGACAGCCGGACCTTGAGGTCCAGCCGTTTGCCGGGGTCGGCGGTGAAGGTCACGGACGGGAAGGTGAGGGTGACGAACGCGGGGGCGTTCGGGTCCGGGACGATCAGCCGGAAGTCCGTGATCACCCCGGTGGCGTGCATCTCCGCTCTGCCGTCGACCAGTCGGGACTTCACATCGATGCTCAACGAGCAGTCGTTGCCGTGGTGGAACGGTCCGAAGTCCTGCGTCAGCGCCTGGTGCCAGGTCAGCTCCGCGGACGGGGTGGGCGTGTCCTCCCCGGTCCAGAGGAGTGTCGGCGGGCCGGAGACGGTGTTGATGAGGCTGCTCAGCGGGACGACGCCGAACAGGGTGGCGTCCGGGGCGAACAGCTTGGTGGGATCGGTCTGGAAGGCGTCGCTGACGGCGGGACCGAGCGTGCGCGAGATCTGCGACACGGTCATGTTGGGCGCCGCCAGCCCGCCGACCCGGGCCCCGGCGGCCCCGAAGTCGAGCGGCAGGGGCGTCACGAGTTCGAGCAGCGCGTCGGGGACCGGGCTGCCCGGGTGCAGGTCGACGAGCGCCTTCGCGAAGGTGGCGGGGAGCGCCGGGAGCGGGCCGAGGAGCCGGCGGACGGCCGGCAGGCCGACGGCGAGCTGGGTGACCTGCGGGTAGAAGCCGACTCCGCTGGGGGAGAGCCCGGCCCCGGTCCCGCCGAAGGTCATCGACTGGACCTCCTGCACCGCGCCGTCCAGGGCCCGGGTCGCCGAGGCCATGGCGAGCGGGACGCGGACGCCGATGTCGGAGAACGGGCGGCCGAGGTTCGCGAAGGGGCCGGTGTGCGGGCCGGTCCCGTAGATCCCGTCGAGCGCCGCGCCGTGGTCGGCGTCGGTGGCGGTCTCCTCGACGAACAGCAGCGGCAGGTGCAGCTCCACGTACTGCTGCCCGGCCGCGGCCTGGAGGGTGAACACCACGGGCGCGTCGCCCCTGGTCGGCCAGAAGCACCTCGGCGGGGTGGCCGAGGAGTCCACCGGGATCCAGGAGGCGTCGTCGAGGTCGCCGGTCTGCCCGGGGTCGATCCAGACGCTCTGGAACGGGAACCGGTGTTCGTGCGGACCGCCCGCGCCGATGCCGTAGTCGTCGCGGACGGGTTCGGTGACGATCAGGAACGCCTTGCGGTGCAGGGCGGCCACCGCGGGGTCCGTGCCCTCGAACCGGCGGTCGGTGACCTCGACGTAGGCGGCCCGGTGGCCGAACGGGAACAGGGCGCCGGGGACGGACACCTCGACGTGGAAGTCCCGGCCGAGCGCGGCGTCGTGGGCCCACTCCAGCCGGGGCCAGTGGGCGGCGGCGGAGAACCGGGCACCGAAGGCGCTGAGGGTCAGCCGGTCGACGGTGAGGGGGACGGCCGGGGCATCGGCGGCGGCCGAGATGATCTTGCCGTACCAGGTGTCCAGCGGGGTGCCGTGGTCGCTGCCGTCGGCCAGGGACCGCAGGGGGTGCGCCGTCAGGTGCCCGTCCGGGCCCGCGATCCGGCTGTGCCACAGTTCGGTGCCGCCCGCCGTACCGGTGGCGGGCAGGGTGCGGTGGGTGCACCGGGCGTCCGGCTGGAGGGTGAGCAGCAGGTTCCAGGGGACTTCGAGCCGGGCCGGCAGATCGGCGGTGGTGGCCGTCGTGACGAGCAGCGGCAGGCGGTTCATCGCGTCGAGCAGACCGGCCACGGTGAGGGTGACCGGGTCCGCGCCGACGGCGAAGCACAGGGTCGACGGCCCGGCCAGGAAGCCCTGGGGCGGCTGCCCGGACTCCACCACCGTCTCCGCCAGGTGCTGCGGGGGGACGTCCACCAACAGGTGCCCGCCGCCGGGGTCGGCGACCAGCTGCACCGTGCCGTCGGGCAGGGTCTGCCGATGCAGGCCCTGGCTCCGGACGGTCAGGGTGACCAGGTCCTCGGGGCGCAGCACGGGGTAGCTGTCCGTGGGCGCGTCCGGCAGGTCGAGGAGCTGCCAGTCCTGCCAGCCGCGGTCGAAGCGGCGGTGCATCAGGGCGGCGCCGGACCAGACGGCGAACACGTCGAGGCGGCCGCCGCCGGAGGCGACGACGGCCAGCCGGGGGTCGGTCGTGGCCCGGGGGTCGGTCGGGCCCGGCGTGCCGGTGGGGCCCGCGGCGGTGAGGTCGCCGCCGAGCTGCTCCCAGCCGAGCCAGGGAGCGAGGGCGGAGTGGTGGAGGCCGTGGTCGCCGCCGAGGAAGACGTCACGCTCCGTCGCGGCGAGGCAGGTGAAGGAGCGTGCGTCGCCGTCGGGGAGCGGACCGAGCGCCTCCCAGCGCGGTGGCCGGTACGTCGGCGGGGTGTCGCTCTCCAGGCGGGCGTGGAGCAGGAGGTGTTCGCGGGGGTCGGCGAGGAGCAGGTCGACCCGGCCGGGTGCGCTGGCGGCGGCCGCAGCCGCGGCCGTGAGGTGGCCGGGTGGTCGCTCGCCTGTGCGGAGCACAATTAGCCCTTTGCTGGGGTGGGCGTGCAGCAACTCCCAGCCGTGGGCGCCGGTCTCCGGGAGCGTGTCCAGGACGAGGTGGACCTCGCCGGGCCGGCTCGTCACGACGGTGAAGCCGGTCACCGGGCCGCCGCCCCGGGCCGCGGCGCCGAGCGACGTCCAGTGCGGGTGCTCCCCGGCGCCCGGGCGCAGACACCGCAGCTCACCGTCGGCACCGAGGGCGAACAGCTCGACCGGGCGGCCCTCGACCGCCGTCGCGCTCAGCCAGTTGAACCCGGGGGCGCCGGTGGACCCGGGGGCGCCGGTGGACCCGGGGGTGCCGGGCACGGGCCAGGGCCGCTCCAGGGTGCGCCAGGGGTGCCAGCCGCCGTCGAAGGCCCGGTGCCGTACGGTGCCGTCGTCCGCGCCGACGAAGAGGTGGAGTCTGCCGTGCCCTGGCGAACAGACGGCCAGGGCCCGTGCCGGGTGGGTGGGCATCGGGCGCCCCCAGCGGATGGACGCAGCGGATGGACGCAGCGCAGGGATGCGGTGTGCCGGTCGGCGGGGCGGAGGTCCGGCCCACCAACTCGCGGTGGTTCCAGGCTATTCCCGGTTCGGGCACGCATCAATTCGGCCCGGGTGGGAGCGGCGGTCACCTGGGGCTGGACGACGGTCGGGTCACCCGGCGGTAGGCGAGATGGACCGCGAGGCCCAGGAGGGTCATGACGACCGAGGCGACCAGTGCGACCACGTCGAGCGCGTTCCGGGTCAGTGAGTTCCAGAAGCCGATGCTCGACGCGAGGGCGGCGACGTCGGTGTGCTGGGGGTCGTACACCACCGTCACGGTGTCACTGGGCTTGACGGTGCCGGTGACGTAGGCCAGTTGGGTCTCGACGGATGTCCCCTGGGGAGTCGTGAACCGTACCCTGCAGTGGGAGTTGCCCGCCGGGTTGTCCTGGGGGTTGCTCACTTCGGCGCATTCGGTGACGACCGCCGGGGTGTGGAGGCCTCGACTGCGGAGATCCGAGGTCACACCCATGTCGTGCGGTATCAGATAGGCCAGACTGAGGACGAACAGCAGGACCCCCAGGCCGATCATCGCGAGCGAACCGTTCCGCACGGTCCGGCCGTGGTCCCGCTCGTTCTCCATCGGTCCCCCTGGTTTCGGCTCGACTGTCCACACGCGCTCACGCTAGCCGCACCCGCCGACAGAGAGGCGCGGCGAGCTTCGGCTCGTCGCCCCTCATGTGGTGTGCCCGGTATGGGCGGTGGGTCGTGGTGCTGCCGGGGGGGCGCCGCCCAGGAGGGCGCCCCCCCGGGGGGTGGGGGGGGGGGGTCCAGTGTGTTTATAAAAAAAACAAAACCCACAACACAAAAAGCAAGGCAGTAGTGGGAGAGGTAGTGTTAAT
>NZ_JBHWIV010000010.1:73007-165541 GCF_042731675.1 Kitasatospora sp. NPDC059827
ACTTCGGGGGGGGGCGTGCTCGGCCTGCCCCCCCATCTTGGGGTGGCCCGGTTGGGGGGGGGGGGTGGTGGGGCGGCGGGGGCCCCCCCTCTGGGTCGGCCCCCCGGCAGGAGGGAGGGGCGGGTCAGACGGTCGGCAGGGTCTTCGCCGGGAAGTCGACCTCGGTGTGGCCGACCGAATTGAAGTAGTTGGTGAAGACGTTCAGCGCCACCGCGCCGATGATCTCGCCGACCTCACCGTCCGAGTAGCCGGCCTCGCGTACCTCGGCCAGCTCGGCGTCGGAGACGAAGCCCTTGGTGCGGATCACCGAGCGGGCGAAGCGCAGGGCGGCAGCGGTCTTCGGGTCGGCGGCCTCGGCGCGTCCGCCGGCGGCCAGGTCGGCCTCGCTGACGCCGGCCCGGGCGCCGAGCACGTGGTGGGCGGCGTAGCAGTACTCGCAGGAGTTCTCGGCGGCGGAGACCAGGGCGATCTGCTCGCGCAGGGCGCCGGTCAGGCCGCCCTTGGCGAGGGCGCCGCTGAACGAGAGGTAGGCGTCCAGCACGGCGGGCGAACTGGCCATCGCCCGCATCATGTTGGGCGTCACGCCGAGGGCGCGGTCGACCTTGTCGAGCAGCGCCTTGGCGGCGGGGGTGGCGGTGTCGGGGTTGACGACGGCGAGACGAGGCATGGCGAAGACTCCCGATACGGGTTGTTGTTGGTGTTGGCACTGCCAACTGATGTTGGCAGTGCCAAATATAGTTGGCGCTGCCTACAATGCAAGAGGCAAGGCCAACAAGGCCGAAGCGGGCGACCGGGCTGACCGGAGCGTGGAGGGAGAAGGGTGGAGGAGGTGGAGAGCGTGGCCGGACTCCCGGGACTGTCGCCGAGCGAACAGTTGCTGACCGGGCTCACCAGGCTGGGCCAGGCGCTGCGACTGAGCAGCTGGCACAACGCCGGGCCCGCGAAGCTGACACCGCTTCAGGCCGACATCCTGGTCTTCCTCGCGGGGGACCGCCGCCCGCGCCGCCAGGGCGAGATCGTCACCGCGCTCGCCTCCACCGCGCCCACCGTCAGCGACGCCGTCCGGGCCCTGGTCGCGAAGGAACTGGTCGAACGTCGCCGCGACCCGGCCGACTCCCGCGCGGCATCCCTCCTGCTCACCGAGGCCGGCGAGGCCGAGGCCGCCCGGCTCGCGGTCGTCCCCGAACCCCTCGCGCTCGCCCTGGCCGCCCTGGACGACGACGATGTCGCCGCCATGCTGCGCGGCACCACCGCGATGATCCGGGTCCTCCAGGAACAGCGTGCGATCCCGGTCTCCCGCACCTGTGTCACCTGCCGCTTCTACCGCCCACTCGCCCACCCCGAGACCCCCGAACACCCCCACCACTGCGCCTTCGTGGACGCGGCCTTCGGCGACGGTGAACTGCGCGTGGAGTGCCCGGACCACGAGCCGGCGGTGACTCCCGATCCATCGGCCGGTCAGCAGCACCGGCCGGGGCTGCCGTAGCGTCCTGCCCGGAGGCCGACGGCTCCGGCCACGATGTCGTGGAACGGGAGGAGCTCCGGGTAGATCGCGGCGGCCGCCTCGTGGTCGTGCAGCGCGACCGCGGCCATCGGAGCCGTAGCTGAACTGGCCACGTCCCGTGACGGTCGGGAGTCCGAGCCGTGGTCCGTCCACCCGGTCGCCGGAGGGGTGTGGTGGCCGGGGTCGGCAGACCCCCCTCGTCGCGTTGTGTGATCAGTCGGGGGCAGTGTGCGAAAGTGCCCGACCGGGCCGAATGTGCGGGCGATCCGGCTTGTAGGCTCGTAAGGAACAGCTCGGATTCTTGAAGGGGGAGCCCGGTGCGCGCCCGTCGCTGGACAACTGTGGTCGCTGGAGTCGTCACGCTGAGCAGCCCGGCGGTGGCGTACGCCCGCGGTGGGGGCGGTAGCCACGGGTTCGGCGGCGGTGGGGGAGGCGGTGGCAGTCACGGTGGGGGCGGTGGCAGCCACGGCAGCGGCTTCCACGGGTTCGGCGGCGGTTTCGGCTTCGGGTTCGGGGCCGGCAGCGGTGGGTTCGTCTCCCTCCTGGTGATCGTGGCCGTCCTCCTCCTGATCATGTGGGTCGTGTACCGGCGCCGGAAGGCGGCGCAGGCGGTCGGCCTGAACACGGTGTCGGACCGTACCGCGCACCGCGCGGACGAGCAGGCGCGTGAGCGCGCCGCCCGGGTCGCGGCCCGGGTCGACGCCATCGCCGACACGGACGCGAGCTTCGACCGCGCCGCGCTGGAGCGCCGGGCCGTCGAGCTGTACGTGACCGCCCAGAACGCCTGGACCCGGCACGACCACGCCACCCTGCGGCAGGTCCTGTCCCCGGTGCTCTACGGCAAGTGGGCCGAGCAGCTGCGCGACTACGCGTCACGCGGCGAGGTCAACGTCGTGGAGATCGTCTCCGGCCCGGTGGTCGAGCTGGTCGACGTCGCCAACCGCGCGGGCGAGGAGAACGACACCGTCACCTTCCGGGTCACCGCGACGCTCAGGGACTACGTGCGCCGCGGCGACGGCGCGGACGCCGTGCGCAAGGACGACTCGACGCGCCCGGTCGAGTACTGGACGCTGCGCAAGAGCCCGGCCGGCGAGTGGATCGTGTCCTCGGTGGAGCAGGCGGCCGAGGGCGCGCACCACCTGACCAACGTCATCGAGACGGACGGGTGGGACCAGAAGGAGGTCGCCCGCGAGGCGGTCCTCGAGGTGGCCGGGAAGACCGCGGTCAGGGGCGCGGGCGACATCCTGTCGCTGACCAACATCTCGTGGAGCACGGACGCCGACACCGCCGTCGGCGATCTGAGCGTGCTCGACGGCCGGTTCGACAAGGCGGTTCTCGAGGTGGCCGTCGAGCGGTTCCTCGAGGAGTGGGTCATGAACGACGGCAGCCTGGACTTCACGTCCGTCCGCACCGCCGATCGGACCGTCATGCGGGACGCCGTCGTCAGGTCGGTCACGGTCCGCTCGCTGGTCTCCCGCGACCCGATCGTCTTCCGCGTCGCGGTCGACGCGGAGGGCGTCTACTACGAGGTCGACCGCCGCACCGAGCAGGTGCTGCGCGGCGACGCGCGCCGACGCCGCCCGATCACCCTCGCGTTCGACCTCCGGCTGGACGACACGTCGACCAAGGCGTGGACCGTGGTCGCCGCCGACGTGCAGTAGACGGAGCCATGGACGCGCACGACCGCTGACGGGACGGACTCCTGTGTGCGAAATGAACACCGGCTGACCGTCGGCATGCTGTGGTTCGTACGGCTCTCTCAGGGCGTGGCGGCCACGGCCGAGCGGTCGGCGGCGATCCGTACCGCGAAGCCGGCCAGGGCGGTGCCCATCACGTAGCGCTGGATCCGGGTCCAGAGCGGGCGGCCGGAGAAGAACGTCGAGACCGATCCGGCGGTCAGCACGAAGATCCCGTTCACGAGCAGTCCGACGACGATCTGGGTCAGTCCCAGCAGCAAGCTCTGCGCCGCGATGTGACCCCGGCTCGGGTCCACGAACTGGGGCAGCAGCGACATGTAGAGGATCGCGATCTTCGGGTTGAGCAGGCAGGTCAGCAGGCCGATCGTGAAGAGCTTGCGCGGCGGATCCGGCACGAGCTCGCGCTGCTCGAAGACCGAGGAGCCGCCGGGGCGCACGGCCTTCCAGGCCAGCCAGAGCAGGTAGCCGGCGCCGGCGAGCTTGACCGCCAGGTAGATCTCCGGGACCAGCGAGAAGACCGCCGAGATGCCCGCGGTCGCCGCCAGCAGGTAGGCGAAGAAGCCGGTGCCGACGCCGGCCAGGGAGATCAGTCCGGCGCGGCGCCCCTGTGCCACCGAGCGGGAGACGAGGTAGATCATGTTCGGTCCGGGCGTGAGCACCATCCCGAACTCCACCGCCGCAATGCCTGCTATCGCGCTGATACCGACCATGTCGCCCCCGCCGTCAACCGTCCTGTTGTGCGGGCGAAACCTAACACGCGACGCTCATTCGGATCATGTCTCGGTCGTCCACCGAGGACTCCGGCGGGTCACCACCCGTTCACAGCAGACCTGATAGCGGGGCGCGGCACGGGAGGCGACGCTTGTGGGACGCGGGACCGGGCCTAGGGTGGCCCGGCCGGGACGAAGGCGGAAGATCCATGTCGCGTTTCCTCGATGGCCGGCCGCGGGCGGCCGAGCGGCTGAGCCGGAGCGCCGGCGTGGTCGGCGCCGCACTCGGCTGCACGATGCTCGTCGTCGCGGGCTGCAGTTCGTCGTCGACGTCGCCGTCCACCGCGTCGTCCCGCCCGTTCTCGCCGGACGTGAGCTCGTTCTCCGGGGTGCTGCCGTCCGCGGTGGCCTCGGCGAAGGCATCCGTCCTGGAATCGGTCTCGGCTGCCGCGGCCTCCCAGTCGGCGGCGGCCGCCTCGTTCGAAGCCTCCGTGTCGGCACAGGTGTCGGCGGGCCGCGCGGAGGCACAGGCGGTCCTGTCGAAGACGGAGGGCTCCGGCAACGCCCTGTCGGACGTCACGCTCACCGGGCTGCCCAAGGCCCAGGCGGCCGGCTTCAACGCCGCGCTGGTCACGGTGGTGAACAGCACCCGGGCGACGGCGTCGTACGCGGTCAAGGTCGAATTCCTCGACGAGAACGGCAAGGTGGTGGACACCAGCTTCCTGGGAGTCAAGGACCTGGCCCCGGGCGCGAAGGCCCAGCCCACCGCGTTCAGTCCGATCGACCGGGACAAGGCACTGCTCTCCAAGGTCACCCAGGCCCAGCGGTACTGAGAACGACGCACGGGCGGATGCCCGGGGGCCCCTGGGGTAGTCGTGTCCGGGTCAGGCGTGTGAGCATGATCGGATGACTGCGAGGACCGAAGAGGCATACGCGCTCCACCGGGTGACGACTCCGGTGCTGGAGATCGCCTACCACCGGACCGGCGCGCGCCGCCGTCCGTCCGATGCCCCGGTGATCCTCCTACACGGTTTCCCCTACGACGTGCGGGCCTACGACGAGGTCGCGCGGCTGCTCGCCGAGGCGGGCCGGGAGGTGCTGACGCCGTACCTTCGCGGTTACGGGCCGACCAGGTTCCTGGACGCGGGGACGATGCGCAGTGGCCAACAGGCCGCGCTGGCGCGGGACCTGGTGGAGTTCATGGACGCGCTGGGGATCGAGCGGGCGGTCGTCGCCGGTTACGACTGGGGCGGGCGGGCGGCCTGCGCGGCGGCGGCGCTGTGGCCGGAGCGGGTCCACGGCCTGGTCGCCGCGGGCGGCTACACCGTCCAGGACATCGCCCGGGCGATGGAGCCCGCCGCACCGGAGGCGGAGCGCAGCCTCTGGTACCAGTACTACTTCCATTCCGAGCGAGGCCGCCAGGGGCTGGAGCAGAACCGGGAGGAGTTGTGCGGGCTGCTCTGGCGGCTCTGGTCGCCGACCTGGGCGGGGGCGGCGGAGGCGTTCGCGGCGTCGGCGGCGAGTCTGCACAACCCGGACTTCGTGGACGTCGCGATCCACTCCTACCGCCACCGTTTCGGTCTGGTCGAAGGCGATCCGCGCTACCGGGAGGCGGAGGACGCGCTGGCCGGTCGGCCGACCGTCGTGGCCCCGACGGTGGTGCTGGTCGGCGAGGAGAACGGCGTGATCCCCGCCGCGGATCAGACCGGCACCGAGCGGTTCACCGGGCCGTGCGAGGTGCGGACCCTGCCCGGGGTGGGGCACAACGTGCCGCAGGAGGCCCCCGGAGCGTTCGCCGCGGCGATTCTGGGCCTGCCCGGGTAGCCGCGGCGGCTGCGGTCAGCTGTCGGGTCGGCCGGCCTGTGCACTCCGGTGGCGGGGGAGCCGGTGGGACTCGACCGGGCGTCCGCCGGCCAGGTGCTCGGTGACGATGCGGCCGGCGGCCGTCGGGTCGATCCCCCCGTACCAGACGTCGTCCGGCTGCACGCTGGCGACCGGGGCCTGGTTGCAGGGGAACTGGCACCCGGTCTGGGTGACGAGCACGTCGTCGTCGCCGAGGCCGTGCTCGGCCAACTGCCGTACCAGGGCGCGCAGTGCCTCCTCCGCCCCCAGGGCCGTGCACCGCGGGCCGCGGCACACCAGCACCTGGTGCCGGTGGCCGGTGACGTCCTCCCAGGCCGCAGAGGTGAGGCCGGGCTCGCCGCCGGTGACGGGCCTCGTCGCCGCGGCGACCGCGGCGACCGCGTCCGGTGAGTCGGCGAGGCGGGTCGCCACGAGGATCTCCGGCCGGTGGCCCGTGCGCTCGCGCCACCAGTGCGCCGCGATCCGCCGCAGCCAGGACTGCGCCGGGCCGGTGGCCGCGAGGCGGACGCCGATCAGGACCACCGTCCCGGCGCCGGCGTCGGCCAGCCTGGTCAGCTCGGCCGACAGGGAGGGGTCCGCCTGCTGCAGGAACGCGATCGAGGCCCGCTGCGCCGCCGCCGTCCGGAGCAGTTCGTCGCGACGGACGGCCTCCCCGATCGACATGCCGACCAGGACCGTGGCGGTGCAACGGGCGGGGGCGTCCGTGGCGGGGGCGTCCGTGGCGGGGGCATCCGGGGTGGGGGAGGTCATGGCGAAGTCCTTTCGTGGAGCAGTCCGTTCCACCGGATGTGCGGCCGGTCGTGCCGGGGGTGGCGTTCGACGGTGACGTCGACGCCGTAGACGTGCCCGATCGTGGCCGAGGTGAGCACCTCGGCGCCGGGCCCGTGGGCGACCAGCCGCCCGTCGAGCAGGACGGCGACCTCGTCGCAGTAGGCGGCGGCGAGTTCGAGGTCGTGCAGTGCGGCCACCGTGGTGATGCCCAGTCCGCGTACGGCGCCGAGGAAGCCGAGTTGGTGGCGCAGGTCGAGGTGGTTGGTGGGCTCGTCGAGCAGGAGCACACCGGGTTCCTGCGCCAGGGCCCGCGCGAGCTGGACCCGTTGCCGTTCGCCGCCCGACAGCGTCGGCCAGGCCCGGTCGAGCAGGTGGCCGACGTCGGCCGCGGCGACGGCCTCGGCGACCACGGACCGCTCGTGGGCGTCGGCGGCGGAGTTCCCCGGCACGGGCCAGCGGCCCCGGTACGGCGTGCGCCCGAGCTCGATGACTTGACGGACCGGCAGCGCCAGCCGGGTGTCCGCCTGCTGTTCCATGAAGGCCACCCGCTGGGCCCGGCGCCGGGCCGTGAGCGTGTGGAGATCCGCCCCGTCCAGGAGGACGCGCCCCGCGGACGGCCGGGTGAGTCCGGCGACCGCGCGCAGCAGGGTGGTCTTCCCGGCGCCGTTGGGTCCGAGCAGGCCGGTGACCCGGCCGGGGGCGAACGCGAGCGAGACCGCGTCGAGCAGGGTCGCGCCGCCGACCCGCACGCCGAGTCCCTCCGCGCGCAGCTCGGCGGCGGGTGGCGCGGTCACAGCGTGCCCCCGTCGGCCCGCCCCTGGCGCCACAGCAGCCAGGCGAAGAAGGGCGCTCCGAGCCCGGCCGTGACGACGCCGACCGGGATCTCCCGGTCGGGGAGGACCGAGCGGGCCAGGACGTCGCTGCCCACCAGGAGGGACGCGCCCACCAGTGCCGATACGGGCAGCAGGAGGGCGTGGCGCGGGCCGCAGGCGAGGCGGACCACGTGCGGGACGACCAGGCCGAGGAACCCGATGACCCCGGTGTTGGCGACCAGGCACGCCGTCACCAGCGCGGCGGTGGCGATGAGGACCCACCGGGTGCGTTCGACGTGGACGCCGAGGGAGCGGGCGGCGGTCTCGCCGAAGGCGAAGGCGTCCAGGTCGCGGGCCGAGGAGGCCAGCACCGTGACGCCGATCAGGGCGACCGCGGTCAGGAAGACGGCGGTGGGCCACCGCACGCCGGCGACCGAGCCCAGCGTCCACTCCATGACACCGCGCGCCGCGTCGCGGTCCCCGAGGACCAGCACGACGAACGAGGTGTACGCCCCGCACAGTTGGCCCACCGCGATGCCGGCGAGCACCGTCCGGGCGGTCGGCAGCGACCGGGTGCGCGCGCCGGCCAGCACCAGGACGACGACGGCGGCGAGCAGGGCGCCGGCGAAGGCCGCCGTCGCCACCGCGCCGGTGCCCACGGCGCCGGTCACGCCGACGCCGAGGACGATCACGGTCACCGCGCCGGCGGCGGCTCCGTCCGAGATCCCGAGCAGGAAGGGATCGGCCAGGTCGTTGCCGGTCAGGGTCTGCAACACCGCGCCGCAGACCGCGAGTCCGGCGCCGGTGGCGGCCGCTCCCAGGACCCGGGGCAGCCGCAGCTGCCAGACGATCCGGTCGTCCAGCAGGGTGACCTGCGGGTCGGCGAGTCCGAGCCGGCGCGTCACGACCTCGACCACCGTCCGGACCGGCTCGTGGTGCGAGCCGACGGCCAGGCCGAGGAGCACGGTGGTCAGCAGCAGGGCCGCACCGACGGCCAGGGCCGCCGTCGCGCGGCCCGGGCCGGCGGGCCGCGCGACGGGGTGGGGTGCCGCGGTCATGAAGCCGGGCGCAGCCCGCTCAGCCTCGCGGAGACCCGGGCGGCGCCGTCGGCGAGCCGCACGCCGGGAGTCGACTCCGAGAACGGCACCACCACGAAGGCCTTGCGCCGCACGGCGCCGAGCTTGCTCAGCACCGGGTCGTGCTCCAGGTAGTCGATCTTGGACTGGGCGGTGTCCCAGCCGGCGTCCGCGAGCACGATCGCGTCCGGGTCGGCCGCGACGACCTTCTCCCAGCTCACGTTCTGCCAGCCGCCGGGAAGGTCCGCGAAGACGTTGCGGGCGCCCACGGCGTCGAGCACCAGCTGGGGGCCGCCGTGGCCGGCGCCGACGGACGGCGACTTGGTGTCCGAGTCGTACCACAGGACCTTCAGGTCCTTGCCCGCGGCCGTCGCCGTGAACCCGGCGAGCTGCTGCTCCTGCTGGCGCTGGATCGCGGTGGCCCGCTCCGGTACACCGAAGACCTTCGCGACGTCGTTCACTTCGCCCCACGCGGCCTGCCACGTCGTCGGCGGCACCTGGTTCTTGTCCGAGCAGCCGAACGGGGACAGGTACGACGCTACGCCCTGGCCGCGCAGTTCCTCCCGGGTGCCCGCGACCTTGTCGGTGAACGCGCTGGCGTAGGAGGCGTACAGGAAGTCGGGGCGGGCGGTGAGGAGCTTCTCCTTCGTCGGGTACTTCGCGGAGAGCACCGGGACGGAGTCGTAGGCCGTCTTCCACTTCTCCGGGACGGTGTCGTCGAGGTAGGCGGTACCGGCCATGCGGGACTGCAGGCCGAGGGCCAGAGCCACCTCGGTGGCCCCCTCGTTGAGCGTCACCAGCCGCTCGGGCGGCGTGCCGACCGTCACGGTGGCCCCGCAGTTGTCCACGCTGACCGGCGCGGCACCTGCGGACGTCCCGCCGGACGGGGCGGGCGCGGGGGCGCCCGTGCAGGCGCCGAGCGTGCCGAGGAACAGGACGGCGGCGACCGCCCGGCCGACACGTATCGGACCTGTGGGACGTACGGGATGTACGGGATGTACGGGATGTGCGGAACAAATGGATCGGAACGGACGCGGCTGACCGCTGGGCACGTGTTCTCCAAAACCCTCGTGGAACATGTCGTGCCGTGGCCGGTCTCCTGGCTTCCGCATCGACGTGCCGCGGCCGACCTTCCCGGACGGCTCCTTCGAGCCCGCCCAGTGGCCCTGACCGCTGGGCGAGCCGGTCAGCGAGGGCCGCGGAACTCCGCGGCAACAGTGGCGAGGGCCGCACCGGACTCAGACCGGTTTCCCGAACACCACGGCGATCGCACGGTATCAGGCGTGGTCAGGGCGGCGGAGTCCGGCTCAGGGTGACGGCCCGACAGCGACGGCCCGCCGCGCGGGGGGCGCGGCGGGCCGGGTTCCTCGGAGCGGGCGGTCGTCAGCCGTGCGTCACGCACTTGTTGGCGCTGTTGGACCACAGGCCCTGGAGGTCGAAGGTGCCGGTGCTCAGGGTGACGTAGGCGTCGAGGTTCTCGCACTCGTCGCCGATCTCACCGCCGCCGCCGTTCCAGCCGATGCTGGGCCAGAAGTCGGTGACCGTCTCCGCGTACTCGTGGGTCTCGGTGGACTCGATGCCGGAGAGCAGCCGGCCGTCGGTGAAGGTGGTGCAGGCGCCCGCCCCGTTGTCCGGGATGTACGGCAGGTTGGTGTACGCCAGGGTGCCGTAGGAGCTGCTGGTCTTGTCGTGCCAGGCGCAGAAGCCGGAGTTGGGGAAGCCGTCCGGGTGGGCGCCGGTGGGGGAGACCACCACGTACTGGGCGTTGAGGTTGGGCGCCTGGGTGGTGTTGCCGAAGTGGGCGGCGGCCTTGCCCGCCTCGGCGGCGATCTGGGCGGCGGTGGCGTTGGCCGGGGTGGCGGCGGCGTTGTCGAACCAGACGCCGGCCAGCGGGGAGGACGCCGGGTGCTGGACATGGGTGCCCTTGGTGCCGCAGGTGGTGGTGCCCCTGGCGACGCCCTCGCAGTACTGGCTGAGGATGGTGCCCCAGGTGTCCTGGCTGCCGTAGAGGCCCTTGAACATGTTCTGCATGTCGGGGGCGACCCCGGCCGGGTCGGAGGACCACTGCGAGCCCCAGAACACCAGGTACACCTTGGGGGTGGGGGAGACCACGCCCTGGGTCGCGGCGGAGCGGACCGACAGGGTGTTGCCGGAGGTCGCGGTCGGGCTCTTGGCGGTGGTGCCGGGGTGGAGCGGCTTGGCCCCGAAGTGGGCGGCGGCCGGGGCGGGTTGGGCCTCGGCGCCGGCGGCCAGGGCGGTGGTGCCGAAGGCGGCCAGGGCCAGCGCCGTGAGGGTGTGGGCGGCGGCCTTGAGGGGGGTGCGCATGCGTCTGCTCCCGGGTGTGAGGGTGTGGGAGGTTCGTCCGTACGGGTCTGCGGGCCGGCCGGCCCGCGGGTCGAGCCCGGACACCACATCAACTCGGCCGTCGGTCCGTCCAGATGGTGGACGCGGGGCGGGGAACCCTTTGCCGTGCTCATACCAAGGCCTTGTCGCGGCAGTGGCGGCAGGGGCGGGGCGGGAGTGGGGCCGGCGGCGGAGGCGGGGGCGGTGCGACCGTAGGTCGGTACACGTCGAAGTTCCCGGACCGGATTACGGTCGGGAACTTCGGCCATTCCCCCGGGATTCACCGGGAGTTCCGCTATTCCAACGTACCGACGGCCTTCGGTGGTTCAATTCCCGGTGCGTTGGGATGCGAACGCCCGTGGACGCTGACGCCCGTGGACGCGGAACAGCCCGCCGGCGGGGCCGGCGGGCTGTGGCGATCGAGTCCGGGTCAGCTAGGCCGAGGTCAGCGCGGCTTCTTGAAACCCAGGGTCGTGGCGTCCTTCTTGGTGTAGATGGTGCCGTCCGTGTCCTTGCTGAAGTCGCCGACCTTGGCGGCCGTGGGCGGGGTGTAGCGCTTGGGCAGCTGGATGTTCTTGGCCATGGTTCTCTCCTCTGCATCGAGGCCGAAGCCTGTGGATGGCGTGACTCCATTGGGACCGGTGGCCGCCGGGAGTGTCCAGTCGCATCATCAGATCCGGCCATTGACGGGGAGATTCACGTTTCCGCAGGTGGATCGCGGACGGAACGTCTTTCGGCCGGATCGGCCGGAAGGGTAGTTGGGACACAGAAGTGAACTGTGGCAACAGGAGTGTCCATGTCAAGCGCTTTCTTGACGACATTCGAATGTGATGGAACGACAATCATCCTGCTTCTTTCGGTGCGTGAATGGCGTGATCCATGGGGGAAGTGGACCTTGCCCGGTTGTGTCGCCTTCCCCCGGTGGTGCACGGTTCCGGAGAACCGGCGGCACCCACGCCGCCGTGACACCTGGGGGTGGGCACGTGCAGTCGCTCAACGACCACCTGGTGGTCCTTCCGGACTCCCCGGACGGCGCCCGGGTTCATCGCCGACTCGGCGACACGGCACCACGGTCCGTCGCCCACGCGTCCGGACGGCCCTGGCTGGCCGGGTCGTGGTCGCCGGAGGACCTGGTGGTGTCCGAGGCCGGCCCCGTCCGGGTCGCGGTCCACGGGCTGAGCCCGGTCGGGCAGGACCGCCTCGACGCCCTCACCCGCACGGTGCGCGAACTGTCCGACCTGGACGCGCTCGCCCGCAGCCTCCCCGGCAACACCCATGTGATCGCCTCGGCCCACGGCTGGGTGCGCTTCCAGGGCACCGTGACCGGCACCAGGGCGGTGTACACCGCCCTCGTGGACGGCGTGCCGATCGCCGCGGACCGGGCCGACGTGCTGGCCGGGCTCACCGGCGCCGAACCGGACGAGGACCTGATCGCCGCGAGCGTGACGTACGGCATGCTCTTCGCCCCGCTGGGCGAACGCAGTTGGTGGCGCGGCGTCCGGCAGGTCGCCCCCGACTCCTGCCTGCTGCTGCCCACCGCCGGCCCCGCCCGGGACGTCCGCTGGTGGCAGCCCCCGGAGCCCGACCTCCCGCTGGACCCCGGGGCCGCCGGGGTGCGCGAGCGGCTGCGCGAGGCGGTCGCCCTGCGCCGGCCCGACGGGCGGCTGTCGGCCGACCTCTCCGGCGGCATGGACTCCACCTCGCTGTGCTTCCTCGCCGCCGAACACCACCCCGACCTGCTGACCTTCTGCTGGACCGGCGGCAGCGCCATCAACGACGACCCGGTGTACGCCGCCCACGCCGCCCGCCTGCTGCCGGGCGCCCAGCACCTGAGCGTGCCGGACACCGACGCCCCGCCGGTGTTCTCCCCGCCGTACTGGGCGGTCGACACCGAGGCCCCGCGCGCCGCGACCCGCGGCATGAACGCCATCCGGTACGGGATCCGCCACCTCGTCGACCACGGCGCCACCCGGCACCTGGCCGGCCACGGAGCCGACGAACTGTTCACCGGCGGGGCCGCCTACCTGCGCACGCTCTTCCGCCACCGGCCGGTGACCGCCTGGCGCCAGCTCAGCGCCCACCGCGCCCTGAACAGCTGGCCGTTGCTGCCCAGCCTCGCCGGACTGCTGCGCGGCGGAGACCTCGACACCTGGTGGCGGCAGTGCGCCGACGACCTGGCCCGTACCGCCCCGCCGTCCCGGGGGCCCGCCCTCGGCTGGGGGGAGCGGCTCCCGGCCACGCCCTGGGCCACCGGCGACGCGGTGCGCACCACCCAACGGGTCTTCCACGAGGTCGCCGACCGGATCGTCCCGCTGGCCCGGGACCGGGGACAGCACGAGGCCCTCACCGCCCTGCGCAGCGCCGGCCCGGTGCTGCGCCTGGTCTGCCGCGAGTACACCGCCTCCGGGCTCCCGCTGGAACTCCCGTACCTGGACGACCGGGTGGTCGAGGCCGTGCTGGCCGTCCGGCCCCACGAGCGGTACAGCCCCTGGCAGTTCAAGCCCGTGCTGGCGACCGCGATGCGCGGGCTGGTGCCCGGGACGATCCTCGACCGGACCACCAAGGGCGACTGCGAGGAGCCCGTCGACCGCGCCCTCCAGGAACACGTCCCCGACCTGCTGGACCTGTTCGAGGACTCCCGGCTGGCGCACCTGGGCCTGATCGACCCGGACCGGCTCCGGACCACCCTGATCACGCCCCCGCGCACCGAGGATGTCTGGTCCGCCCAACTGGAGGCCACCATCGGCGCCGAGCTGTGGCTGCGGGAGATCGCCGCCCGGCCCGGCGCGTTCGCTTCCCGGCCCGGCGCGTTCGCTACCCGCCCCGGCGCGCCCGCCGCCTCGACCGAGCGGACCCTCAGCGGCACCGGCCGCCCCGGCCGCGCACCCCACCCCGAGGAGAATCCGTGACCAGCCCGCCCTACGCCCTCCGGGCCCGCACCCGGCTGCCCCTGCACCGGCGCCTGCTGCCGCTGGCCGCCGTGGCCGTCGCCCGGCCGCTGTCCACGCTGCGGCCCGACCGCCTCCAGGCCGTCCTCGGCGTGCTCAGCACCGGCGCCCGCCCGGGCACGGCCGCCCAGGCCTCCGAGGCCCGGGCCGCCGTCGTCGCCGTCAGTCTGCGCTGCGCGGTGCACAACTGCCTCCAACGGTCGATCGCCACCGCCCTGCTCTGCCGGTTCAGGGGCGCCTGGCCCACCTGGCAGGCCGGCGTGCGCACCACGCCCTTCGCCGCCCACGCCTGGGTCGAGGCGGAGGGCCGGGTCATCGACGAGCCCTACCCCGACGGCTACTTCCGGCCGCTGGTCACCGTCGCCCCCAAGCAGCCGGCGCGCACGGCCTGACGGCCCGACCCGCCCGCCGCCCCGGCCCGCACCGGCCCCGACCCGCCCGCCACCCCGACGCATCCGGAGAAGGCCCCGACCATGACGCTCCGCCTGACCGACCACACCGTGTCCACCGACACCGACGACGGCGCCGTGCTGCTCAGCCGGCGCACCGGGCACTACTGGCAGCTCAACCAGACCGGCGCCTACGCGCTCCATCGGCTGCTGGACGGCAGCACCCTGGACCAGGTCGCCGAGGAGTTCGCCGACCACTTCGACATCGCGCCGACCCAGGCGCGCCAGGACCTGACCGCCATGACCGAACGGCTGCGCACCTCCGGCCTCGTCGAGACCGGCTGACCGAGGGCCCGAGGCCCCAGGAAGGGAGACGTGCGTACGATGCTCCGCCAGCTGTGGACCCTCACCAGGGGCCGGCGGCGCGCCCTGGGCGCCGCCCTGCTGCTCACCCTGACCGCCGCCGGCGTCGGCGTCGCGCAGCCGCTGGCCGCCAAGGGCGTGGTCGACGCCGTCACCTCGCACCGACCGCTGCTGCTCCCGTCCGCCGTCCTCGTCCTGCTGCTGCTCACCCAGGCACTGATCGGGGCCTGCGCCACCTTCCTGCTGGAACGCACCGGCGAGCGCTTCGTGCTGGGCCTGCGCACCGGTCTGACCGCGCACCTGCTGCGGGTCCGGATGGACGCCTTCGACCGGCAGCGGGTCGGCGACCTGATGGCGCGCGCCTCGACGGACGTGGTCGTGCTGCGCGAGGCGCTGACCCACGTCTCGGTCCAGATCGCCACCAACCTGTGCGTCGCGCTGGGCAGCGTCGTCGCCATGTTCGTGCTGGACCCGCTGCTGATGCTGCTCATCCTGGGGGTGCTGCTCGGCTGCGGCCTGGTGATCAACC
Organism: Kitasatospora sp. NPDC059827; assembly: GCF_042731675.1. Lineage (NCBI taxonomy): Bacteria > Bacillati > Actinomycetota > Actinomycetes > Kitasatosporales > Streptomycetaceae > Kitasatospora > Kitasatospora sp. NPDC059827. The sequence continues at coordinate 88,013 of NZ_JBHWIV010000010.1, forward strand.
GGCTGTCGGCCGAGATCGGCCGCACCTCCACGGCGCTGCAGACCGCGGTGGGCGCGATCTCCGCCGGACTGGAGCGCGCCCTGTCCGCGCTGCGCACCGTCCGGGCCAACCGCGCCGAGCAACGGGAGATCGACCACCTCGACGCTCTGGCGCACCGCGCCTACGACGCCGCGGTGCGCAGCGCCCGGCTCACCGCCGTGGTCGCCCCCACCGCCCAACTCGCCATCAACGCCGCCTTCATCCTGGTGCTGCTGTTCGGCACGGCCCGGGTCGACCAGGGCGCCCTGTCGCTCGGCGCCCTGGTGGCGATGCTGCTCTACGCCTCCCAACTCACCGGCCCCGTCACCGAACTGATGGAGGGCATCGCCTCGGTGAACCGTGCCAAGGGGTCCGTGGAACGCGTCCAGGAGGTGTACGCGCTCCCCGTCGAGGAGGACACCCCGGCCCTGCCCGGCCGTGCCGCCCCGCCGCGCCCCGCCGGCCGGGGACCGGCGCCCGCGCTGGAACTGCGCGACCTGCGGTTCGGCTACAGCCCGGACGCCCCCGTCCTCCAAGGGCTCTCCCTCACCGTGCCGCAGCACGCGCTGGTCGCCCTGGTGGGACCGTCGGGGGCCGGAAAGTCGACCACCTTCGCCCTGATCAACCGCTTCTACGAACCCTGGAGCGGCAGCCTGCGGATCGACGGGCAGCCCGCCGCCGACCTCGGCCTCGCCCAGTGGCGCTCCCACCTCGGCTGGGTCGAACAGGACTGCCCGATCCTGCACGGAACCCTGCGCGACAACCTCCGCTACGCCGCGCCGGACGCCACCGACGAGCGGCTCCGGCAGGTCCTCGACCTGGTCAATCTCACCGGGAAGGTGAACCGCCTGCCGGACGGGCTCGACAGCGAGGTCGGCGAACGCGGCGTACGCCTCTCCAGCGGCGAACGGCAACGCGTCGCCATCGCCCGCGCCCTCCTCGCCCGCCCCCGGCTGCTGCTGATGGACGAACCCACCGCGCACCTCGACCCGGCCAACGAGGCCGCCCTGACGCTCAACCTGCACGCCCTCCGGGAGGAGTGCGCCATCCTCGTCATCGCCCACCGGATGTCCACCATCGAGGCGGCCGACACCGTCGTCATGCTCTCCGACGGCACCGCCACCGCCACCGGCACCTACCCCGAACTCTTCCACGGCCACCCGGACTTCCGGCAGCTCGCGGGCCACCACCGGGCGGGCTGACCGATCATCACCGGGTGGGGGGTTGTCAACCGGCCCGCCCCCGAACGCGTGTCACAGTCCCGTCCCTGTCATGTCCTGGTGATTGTGACGCCGGAGGTGCCACCGAATCCGGTGGGCCGACGTCTTGTGGAGTGTTCCAAGCAGTCAGCACACACCGTCATCGGGGAGCCACCATGTCCGTCCGCCACCGTCGTCCGCTGCTCGTCGCCACCGTTCTCGCCGGCGCGGGGCTGGCGCTGACCGCCTGCGGGCCCGACAACACCGACACGGCCACCGGGCCGGCGCCCGCCGCGAGCAACACGGTGGCCGCGAAGCCGACGGCGGGCGGTCCGGGCACGGCGGGCGCGCCCACCACGGGCACGGGTGCGCGGCCCACCACGCACGCGCCGTCCGGCGGCAGCACCAAGTCCGGCTCCGGGGGCGCGGCCGGTGGCCCGTGCGACGTCCAGAACCTCTCGATCCACCTGTCGGCCCGCTCCGGCGCGCCCAGCCAGCGGGTGATCGAGGTGCAGAACAAGGGCGGCAACGCGTGCACCCTGAGCGCCACGCCGGGTGTGGACCTGGGCAACTCCGCGACGCGCGACCAGAGCAAGAACCTCAAGCCGATCCTCGCCGCCGGGACCATGCGGTACACCGTCGCGGCGGGCAAGACCGCCTACGTGGTGCTCGACCTCGACCCGAGCGGTGCCACCGCCGGGACCACTCCCGGCATCAACGAGGTCAACGTGCTGGCCGACGACGAGGACGGCAACATGCCGCTGGCGAGCATCCAGAACTTCCCGCTCGGGGCCGACGCCAAGGTCCTGAACCCCTCGATGGGCATGTACCGGGCCACCCTGGCCGAGGCCGTCGCCTCCGTGGCCTCCGCTCCCAACTAAGCCTTCCCCGTGGGTTCGTGGGCGAGTGCGGCCCGGCGGCAGCTGCCGCCGGGCCGCACGGCCGTCCGGTTCGCGCTCAGCGGGCGAGCAGCTCCAACGCACGGTGGGCCACCGTGCGCTCAGCCTCGCGCCGGCCGCGCGGGCTCAGCCGGGCGAGCAGGTCGTGGTCGACGGCGCCACGGTGGATCCAGATCCCGGCGAGCGACTCGGCGCACAGGTCCACCAGGGTCTCGTCCGGCTGGGCCGGATCAGCGGCGATCCCGGCCAGCGCCGCGACCACCGGGTCGGATGGGAAGTCCTCCAACTGCGAGGCCGCGTCGTACCGTTCGTTCGTCCTGACACCGGCGGCCGTGCCGAGCAGGATGCCGATGAGCAGGGCCTCCTGCTCGCCGGGCAGGTAGTCGCGCCGGGCCACCGGTCGCTCCGCGGGCTCTTGGCGGGGTTTCCGCCGGCCCGACGAAAAGGTCTTCAACGGATTTCTCCCCCGGTGCGTCTCGCCGCGCTTCTCGGCACCGACCCTACCGCCGTCAAGATCACCGGCGAGCTCACCCCCCGGCGCGCGCTGCCGTCCCGGGCGCGGCGCTCAGCCGCGGCCGGGCTCTGACCGCCGGGCCGGTGGCCGTCCGGCCCGGCGAACCGCTCGGATCACCGGGCCTGGGCGTGTCGGGTGGGCGGACGGGGTACCGGAAGTGCATGGCAGTCTTCCGAAAGCCGGGGCGCTTCAAGCGGCCGGACCGTTCCGGTCCGGTGCGTCCCGAGCCCGTTCCCCGGGGGGAATCCGGTCCGGAGGGGGGTCTGGCCGAGGGCCTCGCCGAGCTGGTGGAGGGGGCCGAGCAGCCCACCGGGGCCTGGCAGGTCGCCGAGTACCACGCGGAGCGCGGGCGCGGGCGGGCGCTGGTGGCGGGCGTGGCGGGGCGGCTGGGCAGCGGGGGGCGGGCGGCGGCCCGGGGCGCGGCGCTCGGCGGCAAGGCGCTGACCGAGCAGCTGGTGCGTACGGCGCCGCGGATCCCGGTCCGCGACCTCGCGACCCTGCGCTCCCAGCACCCGGACGCGGCCGACCCCGAGCGGCTGGCCGACCTGCTGGTGGCCGGTGCCACCCGGGCCTCCGCCGCCCTCGGCGCGGGCGTCGGGGCGGCGGCCATGCTGCCGGTGCCGCCCGCGATGCCGCTGGAGATCGCGGCCGAGACGCTGGCGGTGGCGGCCGTGGAGGTGAAGCTGATCGCCGAGCTGCACGAGGTCTACGGCGTCCCGGCGCAGGGCAGTGCCACCCAGCGGGCCGGGGCCTACCTGGGGGCCTGGGCGAACCGCCGGGGGATCGACGCGATGCTGCTGACCCGCCCGGCGGGCTTCGCGGCGCTGGCCCTGGGCGCGGAGGTGCGTCAGCAGGTGCGGCGCCGGCTCACCCGGAGCTGGATGCGACGGTTGCCGTCCGTGACCCCGCTGCTGCTCGGCGCGGGCATCGGCGCGACGGTGAACCGGCGGGACACCCGGCGGCTGGCCGGGCAGGTCCGTGACGACCTGCGGTCGCGTCCGCCGACGGACCGCGGGTACTGGGCGGCGGCCGGGCCGACGGTCGAGGGCGAGGTCGTGCCCTGACCCCCTGGGCCCTGACCGTCGTTCCGTAAGCCCCTGGACCCAGTCAGTCGAGGAGGCCGAGTCGCGGTCCGCCGCGCTCGTGCAGCCGGCGGAGGAAGCCGAGCACCCCGGCGGAGCCGCCGGCCCAGGTGGCGCTCGGCCGGGCGAGGCCGGTGTCCGGGAACACCGGACGGGACGGCGGGCCGCCGCTGCGGCTCAGGACGATCGCCGCGACGGTGTCGGCGGCATCCCAGAACTCCTCGGCTCCGGTACCGCCACCCGGGCCGGGGCCTGGGCCGGTGCCTGTGCCGGACGCGACGGCGACGTCCACCAGCAGCTCGCCGACCCCGGCCAGCCCGCAGCACTGGGTGACCAGCGGCATCCGGGGCGCGAGCGCGGCGCAGGTGCGGGCGGTCTGCCGGGCGAGGTCCAGGTACCCGGGCTCGGCCAGCCGGTCGGCGGCCCGGACCAGCACCGATCCGACCCCGGCCAGGCCGCGGCACCAGGAGCCGTAGCGGCGGGTCGCCCCCGGCGCGGTGGCCCTGGCGATCAGCGCCGGGATGTCGGCGGCGAGTCGGGCGCAGGCCTGCTCGGCCCGCTGCCGGTCGGCCGGATCGCCGCCGGTGCTCCCGTACTCCAGCAGGAAGTAGGCGACGCCCGCCGTGCCGTGCGCCAGGCCCTCGCGCAGTGCGGCACTGCCCGGGGTGTCCGCCCCGGCGGGTGAGAGGCGGGCCCGGCCGGTGGCCAGCAGCCGGGCGCACTCGGCGGCGACGGCGAGGTGCCGGTCCCGCCCGGCGGGGTGGCACCGGGCGAGCAGCAGCCGGCCGACGCCGATCCCGGCGACGCCCTCGATCAGGTCGGCCTCGGGCGGTCCGCCGTCCGGACCGCGGGTGGGCAGGTCCCCGTCTCCGTACGTGGGCGGGTCCTCGCCTCCGTCGGCGGGCAACCCGGCGCGGGTGAGGAACAGCTCGACCCCGGTGCGGCCCGAGTAGAACCCCGGGGACAGCCGCCGGGACTGCCCCGCCGTCCACTCGGCCAGCGCCGCCACGGCCTCCGGCACCCCGGGCCGGTGGAGGTGGTGGAGGAGCTCCAGGCCGAGTCCCGCGCTGCCGCCGTAGACGTCGATCGGCGTCGGGACGGCGGCCCGGGCGGCGAGTACCGGGTCGGCGATCCGGTGCGCCTCGGCGACGCAGTACGCGGTGGTGTGCTCGACGACCTCGTGGAGCCGGTCGGCGTCGAGCCGGTCCCGGCGCGGTCCTGGTGGGGGTGGTGTCCGGACGGCCTTGCCACCGCGGAGCCGGTCCGCGCCGGCGGTGCGGACGGCCGGGTCGGGGCTGGTCAACTCGGCGATCAGGGAGCGGAGTTGACGGTGCTGCCGGTCGGGAAGTGCCCAGGCCAGCCCGGCCAGGGTGCGCTCCCGGTTGACGGCGGCGTCGCCGTCGACGATCACCGGGTCCAGCCCGGTGGCGGCGAAGCCGAGGGTCGCGCCCAGGGCGTGGAAGTCGTCGGCGGGCCGCGCGGGTCGTCCGGACGGGCGCCGCACGGGCTCGCTGTAGCCGGGCGTCGAGCCGTCCGGGCCGGTGCCGTTCAGCGCGCTGATCCCGAAGTCGACCAGGTGGCAGCGGCCTTCGGCGTCCAGTGCGACGTTGTCGGGCTTGAGGTCGCGGACGACCACGCCCCGGCGGTGGATGCCGTCCAGCAGGTGCAGCAGTCGGCGGGCGAGTTCGGCGAGCCGGGCGGCCTCGTACGGGCCGTGCTCCTGGACGTCCCGGCGCAGGTCCCGGTCGCCGCAGCTGGTCATCACCAGGTACGCGTCCGAGCGGTGCCGGAAGGTGTCGAGGGCCCGGGGTACGCCGGGGAGGCCGTCGAGGGCGGTGAGTACGGCGTGCTCGTTGCGCAGCCGGTCGCGGGCGTCGGCGCCGGACTCGTCCTCGGCGACGAAGGCCCTGGCCTGCTTGACGACCACGGGCCGCCCGGTGGTCAGGTCCACCGCCCGGTAGACGTTGCCCTGGGGTTTGCGGGCGATGCCGCCGGTGATCCGGTAGCGGTCGCCGCCGAGTGCGGGGGAGTCCCGGGGCGGCACCGCCTCGTGCGGGAACGGGTCCTCGGCCCAGGGCGGGCACCGGTAGGAGCCGGCCGCGAGCCCGTCGAAGGCCCGGCCGTCGGGGCCGACCATGACGGACTCCAGGCGGCCGCCGCGCCCGGTGCGGTAGTCGCCGGTGAAGGGCCCGTACCGGTAGTAGACGGGTGCGTCGGGGTCGACCCGCCGGTCGCTCACGACCTGCGGCCCCTCCTGGCCGCGCAGCGCCGCGACCAGTTCCCCGGCCAGTGCGACGGCGGTGCCCGGCGCCGGGTAGACGGTGAGCGCCTTGCCGACCGAAGCGGCGCTCCGCGCACCGGAGTTGAGCTCCCGCAGCACCTCGGGGTCGCGCGCCCACTTGGCGTGGCAGACGTGCCGGGCCAGCACCGGCAGGGCGAGGGCGAGGACGGTGTCGAGCCCGCCGGGGCGGGCCGAGACGTGCAGCTTCCAACCGTGTTCCACCGCCGGCATCCGCGGGTCGTTCCGGTACGACCAGGTCTCGTCGGACCGGTCGCCGCGTCCGGCGGTGGAACCGGTCACCGTCAGGAGTTGAAGTCGCAGGCGAAGCGGGTGGTGGCGGTCACCCACGGGTCGGCGAGACACGCCGTGGCCTCGCGGTCGCCGCGGTCGTCGTCCTCGAACGCGATGGTCTCGTCATCGACCAGCAGCGGGCCCGCGTCGCGGATTTCCTCGATCATGGTTCCGGGCATGGGAAACCTCCAGATCTTGTCGTGCCTCCGGTGATGGTGCGGGCCGCGGCCCCTGCGGCTGACCGAGCGGGCCGGGATCCCGAAGCACGAAGGTAGGGAGGAACGTTCCGCCTGACAAGGGGTCAGGACTCATCAACTCCACTTCCCGGACACATTCGTGGAGGAACCGTAAACACCGCCCTCAGGGCTCAGGAGCTGACGCCGACCGCGTGCCGGAAGCTCGTCGGGTCGGTGACCAGGTCCAGCATGGCCCGGGCGACGTCGGCGCGCGGCACGGTGGCGCCGGCGGGTCCGGACTCGACGGCGTGCCGGTAGCGGCCCCGGCCCGGGCGGTCGGTCAGTCGCGGCGGCCGGACGGCGGTCCAGTCCAGGTCGCTCGCGCGCAGCACGCCTTCCATCGCCTCCAGGTCGGTGTACACGTCCCGGAGCACCGCCCAGAGCAGCGGGCCGAAGGCCTTCGCGGCGAGGAGCGGCTGCCCGGCCCCGGAGCGGTTGAGCGGGGCGGCGCTGACCACCAGGAGGCGGCGCACCCCGGTGGCCGCCATGGCGGCGGCGGCCGCGCGGGCGGAGGTCGAGGCGGGTTTGAGCGGATCGCGCCGGCCGGCCTGGCCGATGCCGGAGAGGACGGCGTCGGCGCCCGCGACCACCGGCTCCAGCGAGGCGGCGTCGAGGGCGTCGGCCTTGACCACGGTCAGCCGGTCGTGCCGGAGGGGAAGTCGGGCCGGGTCGCGGACGGCGGCCGTGACCAGGTGTCCGTCGGCGAGGGCGAGGGTGACCAGCTGGCGGCCGATGCCGCCGGTGGCGCCCAGGACGGTGAGTTTCATGGCCCCTCCCGTGGGGTGGGTGAGTGCTCACTTCTGCTGTCCTCTTCATGGTGGGTGAGTGCTCACCCACCTGTCAAGGTAGGCTGGCGCCCATGACGAACGAGGGGAACCGCGAGGACGACCGGCCGCTCACCGGCGGGGCGCTGACCAGGGCCCGGGTGCTGGACGCCGCCGCCCGGCTTATCGGCACGGTCGGACTGGTCCGCGCCACCACGAAGCAGATCGCGCGGGAGGCCGGCTGCTCGGAGGCGGCGCTGTACAAGCACTTCCGGGACAAGGAGGACATCTTCGTCCGCGTCCTGCGCGAACGCGCCCCGCGCCTGGCCGCCGCCGTCGCCGAACTCCCCGACCGGGCCGGTCAGGGCTCGGTGTGCGAGCACCTGGAGGCGGTCGTGCTGATCGCCGTGCCGTTCTACCGGCAGTCCTTCCCGATGGCCGGCGGCCTGCTCGCCAGCCCCGAGCTGCTCGCCGCCCACCGCCGCAAGCTCGACGACGCCGGCCCGCACCACGTCAGCTCCCACCTGGCCGAGTACCTGCGCGCCGAACAGCGGCTCGGCCGGATCGCCGCCGACGTCGACCCGCACGCCGCCGCGATGCTGCTGATCGGCGCCTGCTTCCACCGGGCCTTCCTGGAGGTCTTCTACGCCGGGGAGGCACCGGCCGAGGCGCTGGTGCCCGCGGATCCGGAGGAGTTCGCGACGGCGACGGTCCGGGCCCTGGTCGGCGGTATCGGGGCCCCGGAGGCCTGAGGCATTCAGCCGAGGCCGTCGCGCGGGGTAACCGTTGCGATGCCTAGCGTGACCTTCTGGGGGGATCCGAGACTTCCGCGGGCCCGGCCCGCGCCCCCAGGAGGCAGTACCCATGAGAGTTCGTTCGAGCGCGCTGCTGAGCACCGCCGTGAGCGTCGTCCTGACCGTCGGCCTGACCGCTGCCGCGGCGACCCCGGCCGGGGCCGCCGAGCCGGGGCCGTTCCTCGACCGGCTGAACACCGTGTCCCTCGTCGCGTCCACCGTCCCGGAAAACGGGGACGTGAACCCGTACGGCACGTTCGCGATCCGGGAGAGCGTCGGCGACCTGCACCGGGGCAACGTCCTGGTCAGCAACTTCAACAACTCGGCGAACCCGCCGGCCGGCTTGCAGGGCACCGGCACCACGCTGGTCCAGGTCGCGCCGGACGGCACCCTGAGCACCTTCGCCACGATCGACCCGAACAACCTGCCGGGCCCGTGCCCCGGCGGGGTCGGCCTCACCACGGCGCTGACCGTGCTGCCCGGCGGCTGGGTGGTGGTCGGCAGCCTCCCCACCACGGACGGCACGTCCGCCACCGCCCAGGCCGGCTGCCTGCTGGTGCTCGACAAGCACGGGACGGTCCGGGAGACCATCGCCGGGGACGGCATCAACGGCCCGTGGGACATGACCGCCGTCAGCACCGGCGGGCGGAGCGAGCTGTTCGTCACCAACGTGCTCAACGGGACGGTCGCCGGCGGCGGCGCGGAGGTCGACCAGGGCACCGTCCTGCGGATCACCCTGTGCGCCGAGGGCGACCGGCCGCCGGTGCGCACGGCCACCACGGTGGTCGGCTCCGGGTTCCCGGAGCGGACGGACCCGGCGGCCCTGGTGGTCGGCCCGACCGGGGTCGGCCTCCACGACGGCACGCTCTACGTCGCCGACACGGTGCTCAGCCGGATCACCGCCATCCCGAACGCGCTCACCCGCAAGGACAGCGCCGGCATCGGTCGGGTCCTCACCTCGGGCGGCAACCTCAACGCCCCGCTGGGAATGGCGATCACGCCGCGGGGTGACATCCTCACCGTCAACGGCGGGGACGGCAACATCGTCGAGACCGACCGGGCCGGGCGCCAGGTGGCAACCAAGCAGATCAACAACGAGGGCACCCCGCCCGGCGCGGGCGCGCTCTTCGGCCTGGCGCTGGACCTCGACCGCGACGCGGTCTACTTCGTCAACGACGCGGACAACGTCCTCGACGTCCTGCACTGACGGCGGGCGCCCTCGGGTCGGAGCCCGTCCGGCCCGAGGCGGAGCGGTCCGGTGGACGTCGGCCTCAGGAGAGCTTCGCTCCGGGGGCGAAGGCGGGCAGCTTCTCGAGACTGCTGCGCACGGCCTCGGCGCCGTACGCGAACATCTGCCGCTCGTAGTCGTCGACCGCGCCGAGCAGGTCGCGGCGGCCCTCGTCGGCCTCGACCAGGCAGCGGCGCAGCAGGTCGGCATCGCGCAGCGCGGTGTTCGCGCCGTTGCCGCCGGTCGGGGAGGTGGCGTGGATCGCGTCGCCGAGCAGCGTGACCGGGCCGCAGGCCCAGCGCTCACCGGGCTTGACGACCCGGATGGACAGCAGCGTGCTGTTGTCCGGGTCGGCCTGCTCGATCAGCGCGCGCAGCTGAGGGTGCCAGCCTTCCATCCTGGACAGCACGGCGTCCTGTGCGGTCAGGTCCTCCAGCGACCCGTTCGGCGGCAGGATCATGGCCCAGCGCACGTAGTCGCCGATGTCGGGCAGCGTGACCTCGGGGGCCAGGCGCTCGGCGGCCTGCTTCGGCGGGGTGCGAAAGCGCATCGCGCCGAGCAGCAGGCTGACGCCGTCGCCCGTGATCTTCGAGCCGTAGGCCTTGGACAGGTCGGCGAACTCGTCGGTCAGCGGGGTGCGGCCGATGACGAACCGGACGCCGGTGTCGGTCGGGGTGGTCTGCGGCGAGAGCACCCCGCGGACCGCGGAGGTGACGCCGTCCGCGCCGACGAGCAGGTCGGCGGTGGCCGGGTCGCGGCGGGCGAACCGGGCTCGGGCCTGGCCGTCGGCCAGCACCTCGTAGCCGGTCAGCGCGGCATCGGTGTGCACGGTGAGGCCGGTCAGCAACAGCTGTCGCAGCACCTGCCGGTCGACCACGATGCCGGTCCGGCCCGCGCCGAGCCTGCCGATCTCGTTCAACTGCTGGTCCAGGATCAGCTGTTCGGCGGAGGCGTCCATGACGATCTCGTCCAGCAGCGGGTGCCAGCGCGTCGGCAGGCAGTCGCGCACCGCCTGGAATCCGACCGGGGTGAGCACGAGCCGGTAGCCCTGGAACCGTGCGGCGATCCCCGGGTCGCGCTCGAACACCTCGGCCTCGATTCCGGCACCGCGCAGACCCTGCGCGAGGGCCAGACCTCCGAGGCCGGCTCCGATGACGGAAACGCGCATCACACACCTCCAGGAGAGTGGGACGAACTTTGTTCGTCCTGACGATCTAAGTTCTACGCAACGAACATTGATCGTGTCAAGGTACAGTGGCCGACATGCCCGCCGATCCCCGCCAGCGCCGCGCAGCCCGCCACGCCCAACCCGCGACGGAGGCCGCCGCGCCGGCGCCACGCAAGAAGCCGATCACCGTCGAACGGATCACCGACGCCGCCCTGGAGGTCGTCGCCGCCGAGGGGTACGAAGCGCTGACCATCCGCCGGGTCGCCGCCGTGCTCGGCACCGGTCCGTCGTCGCTGTACGCGCACATCGTCAACAAGGACGACATCGACGATCTGCTGATCGGCCGGCTCTACGCCGAAGTCGTGCTCCCGGAACCGGACCCGGCCGCCTGGCGCGATCAACTGCTCGGGGTGTACACGCAGATCCGCGACCTGTACCTGGAGTACCCCGGAGTCTCGCGCGCCGCGCTGGCCACGGTGTCCACCAACCTGGAGACGCTGCGGGTCGGTGAAGGAATCCTGGCGATCCTGCTCGCCGGCGGCATCGAGCCGAGGGCGGCCGGATGGGCCCGTGACGCGATGTCCCTCTACGTCAGCGCCTACGCGCTGGAGCAGTCGCTGGTCCGGCGCCGGCGCGGGCACCCGGATCAGGAATGGGTGCTCAGCCAGGAGGAGTTGTTGGACCGCTTCACCGCACTGCCCGCCGAGCGGTTCCCGCAGACCCGACGCCACGCCGCGGAACTGATCTCCGGCACCGGATCCGACCGCTTCGAGTTCGCCCTCGGCCAGCTCATGAACAACCTGCGGCCCGCGACCGGTTGACCTGCGGCGTGGGGTGGGCACGCCGCCTTCACCCGCACACCCGTGATCCCGGCGCGACACGATCGACAGACAACGGAGTACCGGGTGAGTCAAGCCACCACCACGTCAACCGACAGCGCTCCCGGGCGAGTCGGCGACGTACGCCCGTCCTGGCCGGTACGGCGCGGGCTGCTGCCGGAGTCCGGTCCCCGGCGGAAGCTGGCCCTGGCCGGCTTCGTCAACCAGCTCGGCACCGCGGCCTTCCTGGCGACCGTGCCGCTGTACGCCCATCAGGTGATCCAGCTGTCCGTCGGCCAGGTCGGACTCGCTCTCGGTCTCGCGGGGGTGGTCGGTCTGGTCGCCGGGATCCCGGTGGGGCATCTGGCCGACCGCCGCGGCCCGCGGGGCATCTTCGTGGTCACTCTGCTGATCCAGGCGCTGTCCATGCTGTCGCTGCTGTTCGCCCACTCGTTCCTGGCGTTCACGCTGGCCGTGGCCGTGACGGACCTCGCCGGTGCGTCCGGTGGTGCGGCCCGTGGCCCGTTGATCCGCCGCTTCGGCGGTGACGAGGTGCCGAGGTTCCGCTCCTACCTGCGATCGGTGGCCATGCTCGCCGGCACCTTCGGCGCGATGGCGGCCGGTGCGGTGGTGCAGATCGACAGCGACCTCGCCTACCGCGTCCTCATCCTCGGCAACGCGCTGACGTTCATCGGCAGTGCCGCCGTCCTGGTCGGGCTGCCCGAGCTCGACCCCCTGGCGTCCCCGCGCGAGGAAGGCCGGTGGATCGCGCTCAAGGACAAGCCGTACCTGGCGTTCGTCGTGCTCGACGGCATCCTGTGGATCCAGAGCGAGGTGCTGTCGTTCGCGCTGCCGCTGTGGGTGGTCCTGCACACGGATGCACCGCGGTGGTTCGTCGGTCCGGCGATCGGCGTCAACACCGTGATGGTGGTGTTGCTGCAGATCCGGACCGGTCGCGGGGTCAGGGGCGGCACGGTCGCCGGCCGGGCCGTCCGCCGCGCCGGGCTGGCGTTCATGGTCGGCATGGCGGTCATCGCAACGGCCTCCGGAGTACCCGGCTGGGCCGCCGTGGCCGTGATGACGGTGGGCGTCGCCGTTCACACGGTGGGCTCGCTCTGGCATGCGGCCGGGTCGCTGGAACTGCGGTTCCGGCTGGCTCCCGCACACGCCCAGGGCCAGTACTCCGGAGTGTTCGGCATGGGCATGGGCCTGTGCTACACCGTCGCACCGAGCCTGCTGGGCCTGCTCTGCGTGACCTGGGGGGCGCCCGGCTGGCTCGTGATGGGCGGCGTGTTCGTCGCGGCCGGCCTCGCCATGCCCCAGGTGGTCCGGTGGGCGGGCCGCAGCCGGGAGTTGGCGGACACCGCCGCCTGAGCCGCCCCCGGGGGCTGGGTCACCCTGACGGTTCGTCGGAGTGGCGGGCGGGCGGGCCGTCAGGGGCCGGGGGCGAGGTAGCGGCGGCCCGGTATCTGTTCGAAGATCAGGTTGGTGCGGGTCTGGGCCACCGCGGGGTGGGTGGTGAGGTGGTCGACGACGAAGTCGCGCAGCGACTCGGGGCCCGCGACGCCGACGTGCAGCAGGTAGTCGTCCGAGCCGGCCATGTGGAAGACGGCGAGGACGCCGGGCAGGTCGGGGGCGGTGCTGCGGAAGCTCTCGTTCTGCTCCCGGGTGTGGGCGCGCAGCCGCACCGAGATCATCGCCTGGAGCGGCAGGCCGATCGCGGCCGGGTCGAGTTCGGCGCGGAAGCCGCGGATGATGCCGCGCTCCTGGAGGGCGCGGACCCGGGCCAGGCAGGTGGAGGGGGCGATGCCGACGGCGGCCGCGAGGGCGTTGTTCGGGAGGCGGGCGTTGTCGGCCAGGGCGCGGACGATCGCCCGGTCGACGTCGTCGAGGGGTGACCGCCTGACCTGCGGATTGTTCGGCATGCCTGCCAGGATCCCAGCCCGTTCCGCAGATTCGCAAACCTGATCGACCCGGAACCGAATGTTCTTCGGAAGGGCTTCCCCTGGGCGCCCGAAAGTTCCATCCTTACCGACGGTCCTCCCCGGCACCCAGGGTGACGGTGGCGACCTCCCGCCGTCGTCCCCGCACCTCCGGAGCGCCCCGCCCATGAGCCCGACCGCCTTCCCCTCCGCCGCGACCGCCGTCGACCCCGGTCCGGAGCTGGACGGCGGCGACTTCGCCCTCCCCGAGGGCGGCCTGGACGAGGCCGGGCGGCTGCGCGCGCTCGACGCCGTGGACGAGTACCTGACCCGCAAGCGCAAGCACCTGGTCGGCTACCAGGCCACCCAGGACATGCAGGGCACCGCGCTGGACCTCGCCCGGTTCCTGCCGAACAACATCAACAACCTCGGGGACCCGTTCCAGAGCGGCGGCTACAAGCCCAACACCAAGGTCGTCGAGCGGGCCGTGCTCGACTACTACGCCAAGCTCTGGCACGCCGAGCGCCCGCACGACCCGGCCGACCCGGAGTCCTACTGGGGCTACATGCTGTCCATGGGCTCCACCGAGGGCAACATGTACGCCCTGTGGAACGCCCGGGACTACCTGAGCGGCAAGGCGCTGATCCAGCCGCCGACCGAGCCCCTGGACGCCGTGCGCTACGTCAAGGCCGACCCCGACCGGCGGAACCCGAACGCCCACCACCCGGTGGCGTTCTACTCCGAGGACACCCACTACTCCTTCGCCAAGGCCGTCGCCGTGCTGGGGGTGGAGACCTTCCACGCCGTCGGCCTGGAGAAGTACCCGGACGAGTGCCCGCTGGTCGACCCGGTGACCGGCCGCCGCGACTGGCCCACCGAGGTGCCGTCCCGCCCGGGCCCGTCCGGCCTGTCCTGGGACGGCACCGGGGAGATAGACGTCGACGCCCTCGCCGTCCTGGTCGAGTTCTTCGCCGCCAAGGGCCACCCGGTCTTCGTCAACCTCAACCTCGGCAGCACCTTCAAGGGCGCCCACGACGACGTCCGCGCGGTCTGCGAGCGCCTGCTGCCGATCTTCGAGCGGTACGGGCTGGTCCGCCGCGAGGTCGTCTACGGCAGCTGCGCGCAGACCGGCCGCCCGCTGGTCGACGTGCGCCGCGGCTTCTGGATCCACGTGGACGGCGCACTCGGCGCCGGCTACGCGCCGTTCCTGCGGCTGGCCGCCCAGGACCCGGAGGCGTACGGCTGGACGCCCGAGGCGGAGTTGCCCGAGTTCGACTTCGGGCTGCGGCTGCCCACCGCCGGGCACGGCGAGGTCGACATGGTGTCCTCGATCGCGATGAGCGGCCACAAGTGGGCCGGCGCGCCCTGGCCGTGCGGCATCTACATGACCAAGGTGAAGTACCAGATCTCGCCGCCGTCCCAGCCCGACTACATCGGCGCGCCGGACACCACCTTCGCCGGCTCCCGCAACGGGTTCTCCCCGCTGATCCTCTGGGACCACCTGTCCCGGTACTCCTACCGCGACCAGGTCGGCCGGATCCGCGAGGCCCAGGAGCTCGCCGCCTACCTGGAGCGGCGCCTGACCGCGATGGAGCGGGAGCTCGGCGTCGAGCTCTGGCCGGCCCGCACCCCGGGCGCGGTCACCGTGCGGTTCCGCAAGCCGAGTCCGGAGCTGGTGGCCAAGTGGTCGCTGTCCTCCCAGGACGTGGTGATGGTCCCGGGCGACGAGACCACCCGGCGCAGCTACGTGCACGTCTTCGTGATGCCCTCGGTGGACCGGGCCAAGCTGGACGCCCTGCTCGCCGAGCTCGCCGAGGACCCGGTGGTCCTGGGCGCCTCCTGACGGCGGGTGGTCGCTGAGGGCCCGTCGTCAGAGGTTGGTCAGCCGGTCGCCCTTGGCGTCCTGGAGCACGTGGTCGACGCAGACCGCGAGGACGACCAGCAGCAGGGCGTCCTGCTGCTCCAGGACGTCGACGGCGTAGGCGTCGCGGATGGTGAACCAGCGCCGGGAGACGTGCGCCAGGGTGGTCCCCTCGTGCTGGATGTCGAACTCGCGGTCCCACAGGTTGCCGTTGATCCGCAGCCGGCGGCCGTCGCCGAGGCGGACCTTGAAGCGGTCGCCGAAGAGCGTGAACATCTTCTTGCTGATCTTGGCGGTCAGCTCGCCGTTCTGCTTGATCAGCAGGGTGTGGTGGATGGTGAAGGCCTTGCGGACGATGCTCGCGACGTGCTCGCCGCGGGTGTCCTCCAGGGCGAAGGTGCGGCGCAGCCGGAAGAACTTCCGGTTCACCCGGTAGAGCTTCTCCCGGTGCTCGGTCTCTATCCAGGCCTCTTCGTGGAAGGCGAACATGCGGTCGCGGACCAGGTAGCGCACTGTGGGTCCCCCCGTGGTGGTGCCGCCGGCCCCCGTGGCGCGGCGCGGCCCAGAGCGTAGCGCCTGGTCAGCGCGGGGGAGGGGCGGGGGGTGGAGGCTTTACCGGTCCGCTACCGGGCTGCGACGATCCGCCGACACCGCGGTGACCCGGCGGTGACACCGGGCCGTGCGCCGGGCGGTGGCGGATGGGTGCGGCGGGCGTGTGGCGGGCATCGTGCGCCGGGCGGTGGCGACGGGGTCAGGCGATGCCCTGCCCGTCGATGTCCGCCCCCCACTGGTCCTCGCCGACGGCGCCCACGCAGTAGCCCCCGCCCTGTACGGTGCCGCCGGCGTCCTGGCACTGCTCGGCGGTGACGTCGGCGGGGAGCACGGCGGCGGTGGCGGGCGCCGCGCCCGCGAGGGCGAGCGCGGCGGCGAGGAGCGGGACGGCGACGAGCGGGGCGGCCAGGCGGGCCGGGGATGAAGTGAACATGTGCCTCACGAGAGCACGTGCCGGGGGTGACGGCCAGTCAGGTGCGCCCGTTCGCGGGCCCCGGCCCCGTCAGTGCGGCTGCGCCGGCTCCGGGGGCCAGCAGTCCGGGTTGAGGACGCCGAGGCCGTAGGCGCGGGCGACCAGGGCCGTGCGGTTGGGGAGCTGCCAGCGGCGGGCGAGGCGGGTGAGGTGGTAGTTGACGCCGTCCGCGGTGAGGCCGATCTCCTTGGCGATCCGGGCGGTGGTGGCGCCCCGGGCGGCGGCGGCCAGGATGCGGGCCTCGATCGGGCTGGCCTCCGGGTGCGGGGGCGGCGCCGGGAGCGCCGGGCGGGCGGCCGGTTCGGTCAGGGCGCGGAGCGAGAGCAGCATGTTCGGGGTCTGCTCCGGGGTGTCGCTGACCAGGTCGACCGTCATCTCGCCCTGCCGCTCGGTGCCGCCGGCGGGCGTCCAGGACACCCCGACGGAGTACTGCGAGCGGCGGTGCAGCCGGATCGCCTCGGCGAGGGTCTGCAGCGAGGTGTCGTCCCGCAGGGTGAAGTACTCCAGGATCCGGCGGTTGCGCAACTGCCCGGGCAGCCCGCCGAACTCGGCGGCCATCGCGCGGTTGACGATCATGATCCGGCCGCCCCACTCGCAGACCGCGATGGGCACCGGGTTGTGGTCCAGCAGGCGCAGCGCCCGGTTGCGCCAGACCACCGCGGCGTCCAGGCGGGTGCCCGGCGCGGGACCGCACCCGTCGGTCGGTCGGATCATCGTTTCTCCTCCCCGCGGCCGCCGCCCACGCCAGATCTGACAGGCCGTGGGCAAGTCTCGTGCAGCCGTCGGCACTACACAATCATGTAGTGATCGCGGTCCGGGGCTCCTGACGAGGGCGGAGAGTGGAGATACCGAGAACTTTCCTGCCGTGGGAGGGACCTACCGATGACCGACACCACGACCGAGGCCGTGCCGGCGACACCGACAGCCGAGGCCATGCCCGCCTTCCGGGCCGACGCCTACGCCCACACCGACGCCAACGCCGGTGCTGATGACGGTGCTGACGCCGGCGCCCCGGGCGTCCCGTTGGTGGACATCTCCGACCTGCCGCCGGTCAGCGTCCCCGTGCTGCGCACCATGGAACTCGCCAGAACCCACGGTTCCGCGTTCCTCCAGCGCCTGCACGGCCGGGAGATCCTGGTCGTCAGCAGCCTGGAGCTGGTGGAGGAACTGGCCGACGAGGAGCGCTTCACCAAGGCCGTCGGCCCGGCGCTGGAGAACGTCCGGGAGTTCACCGGGGACGGCCTGTTCACCGCCTACAACGACGAGCCGAACTGGGCCAGGGCGCACGACATCCTGATGCCCGCCTTCGCCCTGGGCTCGATGCGCACCTACCACCCGGTGATGCTGGAGGTGGCCCGCCGGGTGATCGGGGCCTGGGACCGCCGCGCGGCCGCCGGGCTGACCGTGGACGTGCCCGGCGACATGACCCGGATGACCCTGGACACCATCGGACTGGCCGGGTTCGGCTTCGACTTCGGCTCCTTCGAGCGGGACGAGCCCCACCCGTTCGTGGAGGCGATGGTGCGCTGCCTGGAGTGGGCGATGACCAAGCTCACCCGGGACCCGGATCTCGACCACCGCGAGCGCGACGCCGCGTTCCGGCGGGACGCCGACTACCTGGCCGGCGTGGTGGACGAGGTGATCGCCGCCCGGGCCGGGAGCGGCGTCGAGGCCGGTCCGGCGCAGGACCTGCTCGGTCTGATGCTCGGGGCCGTCCACCCCGCCGACGGCACCAAGCTGGACATGGAGAACATCCGCAACCAGGTGATCACCTTCCTGATCGCCGGGCACGAGACCACCTCGGGCGCGCTCTCCTTCGCGCTGCACTACCTGGCCAAGCACCCGTCCGAACTCCGGCTGGTCCAGGAGGAGGTGGACGCGCTCTGGGGCGACCTGGCCGACCCGGAGCCCTCGTACGAGGACGTCGGCCGACTGCGGTACACCCGGCAGGTGCTCAACGAGGCGCTCCGACTGTGGCCCACGGCACCCCAGTTCAGCCGGGAGGCGCGCGCGGAGACCCTGCTCGGCGGGCGGATCCCGGTCCGCCCGGGGACGCCGATCTTCGTGCTGACCCCGATGCTGCACCGCGACCCGGCCTGGGGCGACAACCCGGAGCTGTTCGACCCCTCCCGCTTCGACCCGGAGCACGAGGCGGCCCGCTCGCCGCACGCCTTCAAGCCCTTCGGTACCGGCGAACGCGCCTGCATCGGGCGGCAGTTCGCGCTGCACGAGGCGACCATGCTGTTGGGTATGCTGGTCCACCGCTACCGGCTGATCGACCACGCCGACTACCGGCTGACCCTCAAGCAGACGCTCACCATCAAGCCCGACGGCTTCACCCTCGCCCTCGCCCCGCGCACCCCCGTGCCGCTCGTCGGTGCCGCCGCTACTGCGCAGGCAGCCAGGCCGGTCGGCTCCGCGCCCACGGCGGAACGCGCCGCGCGGGTCCGCCAGGGCACCGGCCTGCTGTTCCTGCACGGCTCCAACTACGGTGCCAGTCGCGAGTTCAGCCGCCAACTCGCCGACACGGCGGCCGAACTCGGCTGCGACACCGCGGTCGCGCCGCTCGACGCCTACGCCGACGGGCTGCCCACCGACCGGCCGGTGGTGATCACCGCCGCCTCCTACAACGGCCAACCCACTGACGACGCCGCCGAGTTCGTCCGTCGACTGGGCGAGGCCCCGGACGGCGCGGCCGAGGGCGTCGAGTACGCGGTGCTCGGCATCGGCGACCGGACCTACGCCGCCACCTACCAGCGCGTCCCCACCCTGATCGACGAGCGCCTCGGTGCCCTCGGCGGCACCCGGCTGCTCACCCGCGCCGAGGCCGACGCCTCCGGTGACCTGGCCGGGACGGTGGGGGAGTTCACCGAGGCACTCGTCGAGCTGCTGCTGGCCCGCCACGGCGACGCCGGGGCGGTGGCCCCGCCCCGGGAGGAGGCCGGGTTCACCGTGACCGAGCTGGTCGGCGGCCCGCTGCACGCGCTCGCCACCCGGCACGGCATGAGCGAGCTGACCGTCACAGCCGTCGACAGCCTGACCGACCCCGGCTACCACCGGGTCAAGCGCCTGGTCCGGCTCGCCCTGCCGGACGGCACCGACTACCGGACCGCCGACCACCTGACCGTGCTCCCGGCCAACGACCCCGCCCTGGTCGAACGTGCTGCCGCGCTGTTCGGCGCCGAGCTCGACACCGTGCTCGGGATCGTCGCCCACCGGCGCACCGGCCCCGCCGTCGACCGCCCGCTGACCGTCCGGGAGCTGCTTACCCACCACGTCGAGCTCCAGGACCGCCCCACCGCCGAACAGCGCGCGGTGCTGGCCGGGCTCAACCCCTGCCCGCCCGAGCAGGCCGCGCTGCGGGCGCTGCCCGCGGACGACCCGCGCACGCTGCTCGACCTGGTCGAGGACCACCCGGCCCTGCGGGAGGCGCTGAGCTGGCCGGTGCTGCTGGACCTGCTGCCGCCGATCCGGCCGCGGCACTACTCGATCTCCTCCTCGCCGTCGCTCGACGGGGACGAGGTCGACCTGATGGTCTCGGTGCTCGACGCGCCCGCCCGCTCGGGCCGGGGCACCTTCCGGGGCACCGGATCCGGCCACCTCGCCCGGCTGGCCGTCGGCGACACCGTGCTGGCCCGGGTCCGGCCCTGCCGGGAGGCGTTCCGGATCGGCCACCGCACCCCCGTGGTCATGATCGCGGCCGGCACCGGCCTGGCGCCCTTCCGCGGCGCCGTCGCCGACCGTCGCGCGCTGCTCGGGACGGGGGCCGAACTGGCCCCGGCGCTGCTGTACTTCGGCTGCGACGCCCCGGACGCCGACTACCTGCACCGGGCCGAGCTGGAGGAGGCCGAGCGGGCCGGCGCCGTCTCGATGCGGCCCGCGTTCAGCGAGCGGCCGCAGGACGGGCGGCGCTTCGTCCAGGACCGCGTCGCGGCCGAGGCGTCGGAGGTCTGGGAGCTGCTCGCCGCCGGGGCCGAGGTGTACGTGTGCGGCGACGGCGCGCGGATGGCGCCCGGCGTGCGGGAGGCCTTCCGGGCGCTCTACCGGGAGCGCACGCCGGGGGCGGACGAGCGGCAGGCGCAGGACTGGCTGCAGGGCCTGGTCGAGGCGGGCCGCTACGTCGAGGACGTGTACGCGGGCTGAGGGCCCGTTCGGCGCGGGACGGCCGTCCGGCCGCTGCTCGGAACCGAGCGGCGGCCGGGCGGCCGGTGCGTCGGTGGAACGCGTCAGTGGGAGGTTCAGTGCACCGGCGTCAGTAGACGCTGACGTCGTACGCGGCGAGGGCCGCGTTCACCGGCTGGAAGAAGGTCGTCCCGCCGGTGGTGCAGTCCCCGCTGCCGCCGGAGGTCAGACCGAGCGCCTTGTCGCCCTCGTACAGCGGGCCGCCGGAGTCACCCGGCTCGGCGCAGACGTCGGTCTGGATCAGGCCGCGGACCGTCCCGCCGCCGGTGTAGCGGACGGTGGCGTCGAGCCCGGTGACCGTGCCGGTGTGGGTGCCGGAGGTCGACCCGGTGCGGGTGACCGCCTCGCCCACGTACGCGTCGGGGGCGGAGGTGAACACGCCGGGGTGTTCGAGTGCTTCGTTGTCGTAGCGGACCAGCGCGTAGTCGTGGCCGGGGAAGGTGGAGGCGACGGTCGGGCCGATCGCGGTGCGGTGGGCGCCGTCCGCGTACCAGGTGGCGGCGACGTTCCCGCAGTGCCCGGCGGTGAGGAAGTAGTGGGCGCCGCCGTCGGCCACGTTGGAACCGAGCGAGCAGCGGTAGCGGCCGCCGTAGACGGCGTCGCCGGCGGCCAGCAGCGGGGTGAACCGTCCGGGGACGCGCTGGACGGTCAGGGCGGGCGCGTCGGGGCCGACGGCGTGTACGAGCTCGGCGAGCGCGGCCGGGGAGACCGTGCTGTCGGCGGTCACCACGACCCGGCCGCCGGCCCGGTCGACGTACCAGGCCGTCCCGTCCACCTCGGCGTTCAGGACGGCGTCGCTGACCGTGGCGAGCCGCTCGGCCCCGGCGGCGGTGCGGGTGGGCGCTGTGGTGCGGGTGGTAGTGGCAGCGGTCGCGGCGGCGGCGCCGGGGGAGGGCGCGGTGAGGGCGGTGGCGGTCAGCAGGGCGAGCAGTGCGGTGGTCCCGGGGATGCGGGCGGCGGTCCTGCGCATGGTCTTCCTCCTGGGGGCGGGCCCTGGGGGTGGCGCCTTTGGGAGCAGCACGGGCGAGCTGCTCCTGACGGGCGCTGACCGGAAGTATGCGGAGAGCGGACGGTTCCGGTACAGCCTTTCCCGGACGGCGTCGGATGCACGGTCCGGGCGTGCGGAGTTGTGCGTGCGACGCGGTTCGGCTCAGCGCGCCGTGCTCACCGGCACCGGAGGACGGCGTCGACCCGGGCGGCCGTGGCGAGCAGTTCACGGTCGGCCAGCCGGGGCCCGATGAGCTGGACGCCGACCGGGGCGGAGCCGGTGACCGGGAGTGGGATGGTCACCGAGGGCAGGCCCGCGGTGGCCGCCGGGGAGGTGTTGCGGATCAGGGTGTGGAAGGTGGGCGCGTCCCGGCCGTTGAGCGGGAGGCTGTCCTCGTACCGGCGTAGCGGCCGGGCGCACACCGGGACGGTCGGGCTCAGCAGCGCGTCCAGGCCGTGCGCGGTGAACAGCTCGGTGTAGGCCTCCTGGAGGGTGCGGCGGGTGGCGAGCGCACCGCGCAGGCCGGCCTCTCCCGGGTACCCGGGAGAGGCGGGCAGGGCGGCGGCCCCGAGCAGCGCCGCCATGTCCGGGTCGCCGACCGCGGCGATCAGTTCGGCCGGGCCGAGCCCCGCGCCGTGCTCCGCCAGGTAGCGGCCCAGGGCGGTGGCGAACTCGCCGAAGACCAGCGGGAATCCGATCCGGTCGTCGTACTCGACCAGGTGCGCCGTGTCCACCGGCACCCACTCGGTCCGCGCGGCGGTGAGGCGGTCGACGGCCTGCTCCCACGCCGTACGGACCGAGTCCTCCAGGTCCTCGGCGAACACCTGCCTCGGCAGGCCGAGCCGCAGCGGGCGCACCGGGTCGGCGGGGGCGGGGGTGGCGGGGGGACTTGCGGGGGCTCCGGTGACCAGGGCGTCCAGCGTGGTGAGGCGCTCCAGCGTGCGGGCCATCAGGCCGGGGGTGTCCCGGGTGGTGGACAGCGGGGTGACCCCCGCCGAGGAGTAGCGCCCGGCGCTGGGCCGCAGGCCGTAGACGCCGTTGAGCGCGGCCGGGATGGTGACTGACCCGCCGGTGTCGGTGCCGAGCCCGGCCTCCGCCACGCCCGCCGCCACCGCGACGGCCGTACCGCCGCTGCTGCCGCCCGCGAACAGGGCCGGGTCGGTGGCGTTGCCGACCGCGCCGAAGGTGTGGTTGCACGAGGTGGCGCCCAGGGAGAGCTCGTGCATGTTCGTCTTGCCCAGCACGATCGCCCCGGCCGACCGCAGCGCCGCCACCACGGGCGCGTCGGCGGCGGGCACGAAGCCGGCGAGCGCCGGGGTGCCCGCGGTGTTGGGCAGGCCGGCGACGTGGGTGTTGTCCTTGACGACCAGGGACCACGGAGCCGGGCCGCCGGCCCGGGCGGCACGGCGTTCGTCGCTGCGGGCGGCCTGCGCGAGCGCCCCCTCGGCGTCGAGCGTGATGAAGGCGTTGAGGTGCCAGACGGCGGCGGCGCGCTCCAGCGCGGCCGACACCAGGTCGTGGGCGCGGCCCCGGCCGGAGGTGGTGTGGTGCTCGGCCATGGGGGGTCGGCTCCTTCGGTGCTGAGGTACTGGCGTACTGACGTACTGACGTACTGGCGTACTCATGTGCTGACGTACGGGCGTGCTGACGGGCTCGGGTGACGGTCGGTCACACCGTACCGGGGCGGGATCCGGGCCCGGAACCGGTGCCGCGGCGGCGCGGGAGCCCCTGCTACCGGTGCGTGCGGACCTGGATGACGGCGTGGCGGCCGGTGGTGCGCCACGGGGCGCCGGTGGCGTCGAGCTGGGCGACGGTGGTGGGGGCGAGGCCGACGACCACGTCCGACTTCAAGGTGCGCAGGGCGGCGACGGGCGAGGGGAAGTACTCGGCCGCCGTGCGGAACGGGGTGGTCGGCGGCCAGTCGCGGTCGCCCACCAGGCGGCGGTAGTTGAGGTCGCCCTTGAGGATCGTCAGCGCGGCGCCCGCGAGTTCGGACCGCAGGTCGTCCGGCAGGTCGTGGTACGGGAGCGGGGCGCAGAAGAACGGGTGGGTGCGGATCGTGAGCGCGCCGCTCTCCAACGCCCGCCACAGGCGGCGGCCGACGGCCCCGGCCGCCGGTGACGGCGCGGTGCGCAGGCGCTCGACCGCGGCGAGGGCGTCGGCCGTGGTCGCGTCCGACACGAAGTACGGCTGCGGCTTCACGTGGAGGACGACCTCGGCGACCGGGCCGGTGCTCAGCAGGTGGTCGATCAGGACGAGGTCCGGCAGCAGTTCCCGGCCCGCGTTGTCCGCGATGACGCAGACCCGCCCGCCGCCGGCTCGCTGCAACTCGGCCCGCAGCAGCGCGCTGTCGTCGGCGAGCAGGTCGGCGTCGGCCGGGCCGCTGCCCGGCTCGGCGGTGAGCTGAAAACTCAGGTCGGCGCGGTTGCCCCACAGCGCGGACCGCAGCAGCGCGTCCGTCCGGCGCGGCTCCGGCAGGGCGTCGAGCCCGTCGAGCGCGGCCAGTTCCTCGTCGACGGCCGGTCCGGCCAGTTCGGCGTCCTTGAACGGGGCGAACGGGTCGACGCCCTGCCAGGCGCCGGGCCCGAAGTACCCGGTGGCGTCGAGCAGCCGGTGGTAGAACCAGCTCTCCGCCCACAGGAACGGCGCCTCGCCCCACGGCCTGCCCCACAGTCCCTCGCCCCACGCCAGCCAGCGGGCGGCGTCCGGGCCGTCCGCGGCCGGCGGCTCCAGGACGCCGCTGGTGCTCTCGGTGAGCAGCCGCTCCACGGCCGCCCGCTGGTCCGGGCCGTACGGCAGGGCGCCGAGGACCCGGCGGACCAGCTCGGGGTGGCGCTCGTGGAAGACGCCCCAGGCGAAGGAGCCGGGGGCGTCGCTGCGGATCACGGGGGCGTTCGGCACGGTGGGGCTCGGCTTTCTCGTCGTCGCCGCCGAGGGGCGGGGGTACGGGTGCGGGGGGTGCGGGGTCCGGCGGTCGGCGGTCCGAGCCGAGGGTAGACGATCAAGGGCGCCGGAAGGGCCGGGGAGAAAAGTGTTATCCGTCGCGCCGACGCCGGCTCTCCTGGGCGTGGGAACGAACGCGCAAGGTCGCAGCAGAGGGTATGCGGCCGGTCTGCGGGGTTCGAAATGGGGCGCTCCGCACGGAGGCGTGAGTCTCCGGTCGCGTTCGTTCCCACGGCGCCCGGCCGGATCGTCCCGTCCGACCGGCGCCGCCCGGCGGTCCGCACGCAATCCCCCACGGCTGCGGGCCGCCGGGCCCTCGCCGGCCGCAGGGCCGGTCGGTCAGCTGCGGTGGAGCCGCCAGATCTGCTCCTCGCCGGTCTCGGCCGGGGCGATCGCCTTCGCCGGGCGGCGGGCGTGCTCGGTGAAGCCGAGGCGGGCCGGGACGGCGCCGCTGGCGAGGTTGGCCGGGTCGTGCACGATCTCGACGAAGTCCACGCCGGGGAGCCGGAAGGCCTGGTCGACCAGCGCCCGGGCGGTACGGGTGGCGATGCCGCGGCCGGTGGCGGCCGGGTGCAGCCAGTAGCCGATCTCCCGGCCGTTGTCGGCGGTGTCCGCGCGCCGGAAGAGCCCGCAGGCGCCGACGATCGCGCCGTCCAGCAGGATCGCGTAGGTGAAGTCCTGGCCGCTCTCCCACTTCCCCGGCCGCTCGGCCAGGAACTCGGTGGTCTTGGCCTCGCTGTGCTCCGCGACCCACGGCATCCAGGGCCGCAGGTGCTCCAGCGATTCCTCGATGACCCGGAAGAGCTCGGGGAAGTCCGCCTCGCCGCGGAAACGGCGCAGCAGCACCTCGCCCAGGTCGATCTCCGGCTCGGCCGTCTCCGTCAGCTCCGTCTGCTCCGTCTGCTCCGTCTGCTCCGTCAGCTCCATTCACGGATCATGGTCGTCACCCCGCCGCCGGCGCAACGGGATTTCGGCGCCCCCGCAGCAGGTGGACCAGCGCACCCACGCCGGCCGCGACACCGGCGATGAGCAGCAGGGACAGGTCGGCGACGCCCACCATGGCGAAGTCGAACCGGGGGTTCTCGGCGGCCGCGGTGAACTCCGGGTCCACCAGGCCGTCCGGATCCTCGGTGACGCTCACCCGCTCGCCCGCCGCGTCGAAGGACCCGCAGGACACGGACCGGCTGCGCGCCGGGGTGTCGTCGTAGCGCACGGTGCAGGAGTAGCTGGTGCCCTTGCCGTGGTGCACCGTGACGCCCGTGACGGTGCCCGGGTGCACGGTGCCCCGCAGGGAGAGCACGGCGGCCTGAGTGGTGTTCAGGCTCATCAGCGGGACGGCGATCAGCGGGGCGAGCAGCAGCGCCAGCGCCAGGCCCCGCACCACCGCGGACTGCCCCAGGGACAGCACCGCGTAGATCAGGCCCGCCCCACCGGTCAGGGCCAGGGCCAGCGAGGGCAGGATGAACCACGGCCCGAACGCGCCGAGCGCCCCGCCGACGGGGAGCAGCACGGCGGCGGCCGGGATCCACAGCGCCGTCAGCACCGGCCGCCGGGGCCACGGCACGTCGTTCTTCCCGCGCGGAGTCCGGCGACCGCCGGCCCGGCCACCCCGCCGGTGCGGGTGGCCGGCGGCCGGCGCGGGCGTCTCGTGGTGCGTCATGGCGGCAGATCCTGCCAGGTCGGACTGTGGACGGGCGGTGCCGGGGGAGAGCCCTTTACCGGGGCGGGCCGCTTGTGGAGGTCGGTGGTGGGGGAGCTGTGGAACTCGGGGAGGTGCGGGGGTGTCAGTGGCACCGGGCACGATCGGGGGCGGCCGCACACTGCTGGCAGACATGAGCGTGAGGGGGTGGTGGCCGTGGGGCCGAAGCGGATGCTGGTGCTGGACGCGGCGCCGGGGGAGTTGCTCGACCGGGAGCTGGAGCGCCTGGTCGGGCACGGTCTGGCCGTCACGTTGAACCTGCGGCGGGTGGCGGATCCTGCGGGGGTGACGGCCCGGTGGGCGGGGCAGGTGGAGTTCACCGACGTCGACCTGTTCGACGAGGCGGCGCTGCTCGCCGAGCTGACGCGCGGTGGGCTGGGCTTCCACGCGCTCAAGTCCCGGGCCGGTGTGCCGCTGGGCTCCGCGCTCCTCGCGGCGGTGACGCAGACCGGGTTGGCGCACCGGCTGCGGGTGATCGGGCGGGCGGGGGCGGGCACGGACCACGTCGACCTGGCCGCCGCCGCCCGGTTCGGGGTCACGGTCACCCATACGCCCGGCTCGAACGCGAACGCCGTCGCCGAGTTCGCGCTGGCCCAGCTGCTCGCCTTGACCAGGAATCTGGTGCCGTACAACGAGGCCGCGCAGCAAGGCCGTTGGAGCTCGCCCGGCGCGCCCGCGGTCGGACTGTCGGAGCTGACCCTGGGCATCGTCGGGCTGGGCCGGATCGGACGGGCCCTCACCCGGCACCCGGCCCCTGCCACCGTACGGTCGGTCGTGGGCCTGGAGGCCCTGCTCGCCACCAGCGACGTGGTCTCCCTGCACGTGCCGCTCACCCCGGACACCCGGGGGCTGATCGGCCGCGCCGAACTGGCCCGCATGCGGCCCGGTTCGATCCTGCTGAACACCGCCCGCGGCGGCATCGTCGACGAGCAGGCCCTCGCCGACGCCCTCCGCGACCCGGCCCACCCACTGGCGGCGGCCGCCGTGGACACCTTCGCCCACGAGCACGCCGCCTTCGCCTCGCCGCTCTCCGGGCTGCCCAACGCCCTGCTCACCCCGCACGTCGCCGGGATGACCAGGAGCGCCATGGCGGAGGCGGCACTGCGCTGCGCCGACCACGTCGCCGCGCTGCTCGCGGGCCGGCCGGAGGGTGTGCCGGTGGTGAGCTGAGCCATGGGGTCGGCGGGCCGGTTACGGCAGGACCGGTGGGGAGGGTTGTTCCGGGTGCGCGATATTCGGAGGCCTGTGGCGGCGGTGACTCGTATCGTGTGCGAGCGAATGCGAGTGAAGATCGTCGGCTGATGGGGAGTGGTGTGCGGTCCGAGGAGCACGTGGGGTGGGGGCGGGACTTCCCGGTCCGGTACTTGCTGGTGCGGGAGTACTACGACGACGATGACGAGGAGGCGGAGGAGCTCTGGGGGCGCTGCGCGGAGGTCGAGGGGCTGTTCATGGACCCGCCGCCGCTGCCGCGTGAGGTCCTGACGCTGCGGGGGTGCCCGCGGGGGAGCGCGCTGGCCCGGGCGGTCCTGCGGTCGACCGATCCGGTGCGGCTGCTGGGCGACATGGGCCTCGGCATCCACCCCGAGGATCCCGCGGCGGGCGGCTCCCGGTTCTGGGGCCTGGAGAACGTAGCCGTCCTGGCCCACCGTCCCACGCCCGGTGATCCCGATCGTGTGGACATCACCGTCGGTGCCGGGGTCGAGGACGACTGGGGCCCGCAGCTCGAAGCCGCCCCGCGGTTCGAGCTGTCGGCCACCGGCCTGGAGGGCAGCTGCCTGTCGATCGACGGCCTGTCCGGTCCGCGTCCCCGGTGGCAGGTCCAGCCACTGCACCTGATCGGGTGTGAACCCGCCGAACCCCTGCTCGCCGAGCTCCGCTCGCCACGGCAGGAGGACGGCCAGGTCCTCGCGTTGTGGGCGCTGGACCGCAACGGCCGCCGCATGATCCGGTACGGCCTCCACTTCCGCCCCGGCGACGCCCGCCCGTCCGTCCTCGGCGGGGCCCTGATCGACATCACCGTCCCCGACCCCAGCGGCGGCGGCCGGCACGAACCCGGGCTGGCCGAGCGCCCCACCCTGGCGGCCCGCCAGGTCTGGGACGTCTGGTACGCCGGGGTTCCCACTCAGCCCAACCAGTGGGCCCGGTTCGACGCCCGGGGCAGGTCCGCGTGGCTCGACCTCACCAGCGTCGGCCCGTACGGGGTGGGTATCGGTCGCTCGGGCGGGACTTACCACCTCGACGGGCGGCACGTCACAGACCAACACGGGCTGCTCCTGGCACTCGGCGAAGCCCTCCTCGGCCCCGGTGCCAACTACGGAGGGGGCCTTGAATCCGTGAAGGACTACCTGTTCGGCGGACCTTCCGTCGTCCCCCCGTTCACCCTCGTCTGGCACCAGGCCGAGGTCGCCCGCACCGCTCTTGCCGAGCACATCCTCGACCCTCGCGGCGACCGGTCGTACTTCGACGAGACCGTGAGCCTCCTGAGGGCGTACGGCGTCACCGTCGAACTCCGATGACGTCGGCCTCCCGGTCCGCCCGGCCCTCCCCGCGATATTCGGCGGGCGTCGGGGCGGGCGAGCCGTAGGGTTGGCGCGCCGAGACGGCCTGGTAGCGGGGGAGAAGCGTGCGGTCCGAGGAACACGCGGGGTGGGAGCGGGACTTCCCGGTCCGCTACCTCCTGGTGCGGGAGGACATCGACGGTGAGGAGGCGGGCGTGCTGTGGGGGCGCTGCGCGGAGGTCGAGGGCCTGTTCATGGACCCGCCGCCGTTGCCGCGTGAGGTCCTGACGCTGCGCGGCTGCCCGCGCGAGAGCCTGCTGGTCCAGGCCGTGGCGGCCGGCGCCGAACCGGTGCGGCTGTTGGGGGACGGGATGCTCTCGATCGAGCCTGAGGACCCCTCGAACGACGGGCCGGCCCGCTTCTGGGACCTGGAGGACACGGCCGTCCTGGCCCAGTGGCCCACGCCGGGCGATCCCGGGCGCGTGGACATCCTCGTGGGCACCGGCGTCAGGGAGGACGACTTCTGGGGCGGCAGGCGGCTGCCTTCGAGTCCGCGGTTCGACCTGTGGTTCCCCTCGATCCGGGGGGACAGCCCGTCGGGCGGTTGCCGTTCCATCGACGGCCTGCTCACCCCGCGCCCGCGGCGACCCACCCGGCCCGTGCACCTGATCGGCTGCGAACCCGCCGCACCGCTCCTGGCCCTGCTGCGCCGTCCCCTTCCGCAGCAGGGCGACCCGATCACGCTCCGGTGCCTCGACCGCCACGGCCGGACGATGACCAGGCACCGCCTCGACCTGGACACCGTCGAGGCACGCCCGTCCGTCCTCGGCGGAGCCCTGATCGATGTCACCGTCATCGACCCCGGCGACGACCGCCCCACCCCGGCCGCCCGCGCGGTCCGGGAGATCTGGTCCGAGGGTGTTCCCACGCGGCCCGGCCAGTGGGCGCGGTTCGACGCCGAGGGCCGGTCCGCGTGGCTGGACCTCACCCACGTCGGCGCGTACGGGCCGGAGGGCCTCTCCGGCGGGACGTACCACCTGGACGGACAGCACGTCACCGACCGGGCCGGCTTGCTCCTGGCACTCGGCGAAGCCCTGCTCGGCCCCGGCGCCAACTACGGCAGAGACCTGGACGCGATGACGGACTGCCTGGCCGGCGGGTTCTCCGTCGTGCCCCCGTTCACCCTCGTCTGGCACCACGCCGACATCGCCCGCGACGCCCTCGCCGGACACGTCCTGCACCACTGCGGCGGCCTGTCCTACTTCGAGGTGACCGTGAACCTCCTGCGCGAGTACGGCGTCACCGTCGAACTCCGGTGAGGGAGTCGACGGACGATCCCGCCTACCCGACGTGCCAGGTGGGTTCCAGCGGTACGACGTGGCCGGTCAGGGTGGCGACGTCGACGGGGACGTCCGCGCGGGCGCGCAGGGCAGGGAAGGCGTGGGTGGTGTAGGCCGTGTGGTCCTCGGGGGAGGTCCAGAGGGTGGTGACCAGGTAGCGGTCGGCGGCGAGGCGGGTGACGGTGCCCGCGAGGAGGCCGCCGGCCGCGGCCATACCGGGGGCCCAGACGTCGCGTTGGACGGCGAGGAAGTGCTCGGCGCGGCCCGGGTGGAGGTGGCAGTCGGCGGCGCGCAGCAGGGTGGCGTGCCGGAGGGCGTCCGGGAGGGTGGGGGCCGTGCCGGGGAAGGCCTGGACGACGGGGCCGGCGGCGACCTGGATCGATTCCCAACTGCCCTGCTGGGCGGCCTCGGTGGCGATCCCGTCGTGGCGCTCGCGCATGAAGCGGTCGTACCCGGCCCGGTCCGTCCAGAGGCCGTACAGCAGGGCCCGGCGGCCGGTGCCGTCCCAGCCGCCCAGTTGCCCGAGCAGCCCCGGCTGGTCCGCGATCGCCGACCAGCGGCGCTGTCCGGCGGCGAAGCCCGCGCGGGCGCCGGGCCGGACCCGGCAGTCGATCCACTTGCCCCACATGGGCGCCATCATGCTGCGCCGGGTGGGACGAGTGGCAATCGGCCGGAGGTCGCGGGCGGGCTCGGGCCACGGGCGTAGGGCGTGGGGCCGGGCTGGTCGAGCGGGATCTCTGCGGCGGGGGCGGGGGGATGCCTCAGCGGGTGGCGACAGGGGGGAGGCGTTCGAGGATGCGGGCCATGCCGCTGGTCCAGTTGGCCTCCAGGGCGACGACGGCCTGGTCGAGGTCGCCGTCGAGCAGGCACTGGGCGATGCGCTCGTGCTCCTCGGCGGCGCGGCGGAGGATCTCGTCGTCGCCGACCACGACCCGCTCGTAGCGGTGCAGGGTCAGTTTCAGCGAGTCGATCATGTCGCGCAGCCGGGTGTTGGCGCAGCCGGAGAGCAGCAGGGCGTGCCAGGCGTCGTCGTGGCGCTCTATGGTGCCGTGCGGGGCCTGAGGGGCGGAGAAGGCGCGGGCCTCGGCGAGGAGTCTGGGGGCGATCGCGGACAGGTGGGCCGGGTCGGAGGTGCGCAGGGCGAGCGACTCCAGGGCGATCACGATGGCCGTGAGGTCGAGGAACTCCTGCTTGCCGGTGGGTGCGAAGCGGAAGCCCTTGCCGCGCTCGCTGGTGATGATGCCCTCGCGCTCCAGGCTGATGAGCGCCTCGCGCAGGGGGGTCCGGCTGACGCCCAGCTCCTCGGCGAGCTGGACCTCGTTGATCGACTCGCCGGGGGTGAACCGGCCGCGGCCGAGCTGTTCCAGCAGTTCGTCCTTCACCTGCTCGCGCAGCGGACGCCGCTCGATCGCCATCGGGCTTCCCTTCCTCGTTCGTCCCGTAGAGTACCGGCCGCCGTCCGGCCCCCGCCGGGCCGGACGGCGCGGCCGGTCAGGCGGTTCCGGCGCCGTCCACGGCGATGACGGCGCCGCTGACGAAGGCGGCGGCGTCGCTGGCCAGGAAGGCGACGGTGCGGGCGATGTCCCCGGGCTGGCCGATCCGGCCGAGCGGGCGGTCGGCGGCGTCGGCGTAGAACGCGGCGGCGCTCTCGCCGAGCTGACGGGCCTCCTCGGCGAGCATGCCGGTGTTGGTGTCGCCGGGGCAGACGCAGTTGACCCGGATGTTGTCCGGGCCGTGGTCGATGGCCATCGCCCGGGTCATGTTGACCACGGCGCCCTTGGAGGCGCAGTAGGAGACGGCCCGGCCGCCGCCCTTGATGCCCCAGCCGGAGCCGGTGTTGATGATGCTGCCGCCGCCGTTCGCGGCCATCAGCGGGACGACGAGTCCGCTGAGCAGCATGATCGAGCGGACGTTGACGGCCATCACCAGGTCCCAGTCCTCGTCCGAGATCTCGGTGACGGTGGACCGGCGGATGATGCCCGCGTTGTTGAACAGCACGTCCACGCCGCCGTGTTGGTCGACGGCGGTGCGGACGGCCCGCTCGCAGTCGGCGCGCCGGGAGACGTCGCAGCGGACGAAGGTGCCGCCGGTCTCCTTGGCCGCCCGCTCGCCACGGTCGGCGTCGAGGTCGGCGAGGACGACGGCCGCGCCGAGTTCGGCGAGCAGGGCGGCGGTGGCCAGGCCGATGCCGGAGGCGGCGCCGGTGACGAGGGCGCGCTTGCCGTGCAGGTCGATCATGGGGAACTCCTTCGCGGGCGGGTGGAAAGGTGGACGGGTGGACGGGCGCCGGGCGGACGGGGTTCAGGCGGACAGGCGGTAGACGGCGCCGGAGCGGTGGCCGGTGATCACCCGGACGTGCCCGGCGAGGGCATGGTCCAGCTCCGGTTCACCGGTGTCCAGCAGCAGCGGGCGGCCGGCCAGGGCCGCCAGTTTGGCCTCGGTGGCGAGGACCAGCAGCCGGTCCCGGCCGGCCGCGCGCAGCAGGTCGGGGGTGAGCTGCCGGTTGCCGCGGCCGAGCAGGAAGCCCTGGCCGCCGATGGGGGAGAGGGCGATCCAGGGGGCGCCGGGCAGGTCGCGCAGCTGGTCGGCGCGGGCGTCCCGGCACAGGACGGCGGGCGGTGCGTCGGCGTGCAGGCGGAGCAGGTCGACGCCGGTGAGGCTGGTGTCGGGGGCGCCGAGGGCGGTGGCGACGGCGTGGGTGGTGGTGCCGGGGCCGAGCACCAGCAGGCCGCCGGGCCCGACCCGTCCGGCGACCTCGGCGGCGATCCCGCCGATCGTGGACGGGGCGGGGAGGCCGCTGCCGGTCTTGCGCTGCTGGACGCGGGCGGGCAGCACCGGGACGGTCAGTCGGCCGTACAGCCGGGTGCGGACCAGGCCCGCCCGCAGCGCGGCCTCGTCCCGGTCCACCACCTCGGCGGCTTCCAGCCGGACGGCGCCGCGGGCCCAGGCGGTGACCACCTCGGCGGCGGCGTGCGGGTGGACGGCGAAGACGGCGGAGTGCATCTTCACCCCGGCGGGGATGCCGAGCACGGGCACCCCGCTGCCGTCCGGCCCGAGCGCGTCCAGGACGTCCCGGGCGGTGCCGTCGCCGCCGCAGAACAGCAGCAGCCCGGCACCGGCCGCGACCAGGGCGCGGACGGCCGCCCGGGTGTCCGCGGCGGTGGTCGGCGCGGGACCGGGCCGGTGCACCACGCGGGCCGGCAGGCCGGTGACGGCGTCCGCGCCCATCGCTCCCGCGACGGTGAGCAGGCGGACGCCATCGATCTGACCGACCGTCAGCTCCGCTCGCCGCAGCGCCTCCGGGCGGGCCCCGAGCGCCAGCGCGCGCCGCTGGACCTCGGGGCCGTCGCTGCCCTTGAGGCCGACCCGGCCGCCGAGTCCGGCGACCGGGTTGACCACCAGCCCGACCGGGGGTGGCGTCACGGCTGTTCGTCCCGCGGCTGTCCGTCCTGCACCCGAACGTCCTGCACCCGAACGTCCTGTGCCCGAATGTCCTGCGGCTGTTCGCCCTGCACCCGCCCGCCCCGCGGCTGTTCGCCGAGGACCTTGCGGCGGTAGGCGCGCCAGCTGACCGACCAGACCGCCGGGTCGTCCAGCGGCTCGTGCCGGATCCGGTGCACGGTGGAGTTGTGCGGCGCGGTCCGGACCGTCTCCGGGTCCTCGTAGGCCTCCCGGGCGACCTCGGCCAGGATCGCCGCGTACTCGTCCAGGTCGGCGCGGGAGTAGGACTCGGTGGGCTCCAGGGTCATCGGCTCGGGGACGACGTACGGGTGGTGGCTGGTCCAGTAGTGGGTGCCGAAGTCGGCGGCGCGGTGGCCGAGGTCCTCGCTGTGCAGGCCGGTGTCCTCGTTGAGCCGCTGCCAGCTGTACCGGACCTGCTCGACCCGCGGCCGGCCCTCGGCGTACGGGACGGAGACGCCGCGGATCCGCTTCACCCGGTGCAGCAGGTAGTTGTTGTTGAGCACGGCGGTCTCGGCGACCGTGCGCAGGCCCTCGGCGCCGAGCGACATGATCCAGGCGTAGGCGCGCACCAGGTTGGGGACGACGCCGAGGTAGGGGCGGATCTTGCCGATCGACTCCGGCCGGTCGGTGTCCAGCCGGTAGAGCTCGCCGTCGAACTCCACCGTCGGGGAGGGCAGGTAGGGCGCCAGTTCGGCGGTGACCGCGCAGGCGCCGGCCGCCGGTCCGCCGCAGGCGTGCGGGGTGGAGAAGGTCTTGTGCAGATTGAAGTGGCACAGGTCGAACCCGGCCTCGCGGGCGCGGGTGATGCCCAGGATGCCGTTGGCGTTGGCCTGGTCGTAGGCGCACAGGCCGCCGGCCGCGTGCACGATCCGGACGAACTCGGCGATCCGCGGGTTGTAGATGCCGGTGTCCTCGGGGTTGGTGATCAGCAGCGCGGCGGTGCGCGGGCCGACGGCGGCGCGCAGCGCCTCGATGTCGGGGTAGCCGTCGGCGTCCGGGTGCAGGGTGATCACCCGGTAGCCGGCGGTCTTGGCGCAGGCGGCGTTGGAGGGGTGGGAGAAGGCGGTGGTGATGATCTCGTCGCGCTGCTGCGCCTCGCCGCGGGCGGCGTGGTGGGCGCGGATCACCGAGACGTTGGTCCAGATCGCGGCGCTGCCGGCGCCCGGTTGCAGGCTGACCCGGTCCATGCCGGAGATCTCCTTGAGCAACTGCTCCAGGCGGTGGGCGAGTTCGAGGACGCCCTGGACGGTGGAGGCGTCCTGGGCGGGGTGCAGGGCGGCGATCCGGGGGTCGCGGACGAAGCCGTCGTTGACCTTGGGGCTGTACTTCATGGTGCAGGTGCCCTGGCCGACGTCCACGTTGAGGTCGGCGCCCAGGTTCTCCTGGGAGAGCCGCAGGTAGTGCCGGAGCACCTGCTGCTGGCCGAGCTCGGGCAGGGCGGCCGGGGTGGTGCGGCGCAGCGCGGCGGGCAGCCGGGCGGCCGGGTCGCCGACGGCGGCGGTGACGCCGGGTTCGGGCAGCGGGGGGAGCACGCCGCGTTCGCCCGGGGTGCCGAGCTCGAAGATCAGCTTCTCGTCCCAGCGGGCCTGGTGGAAGCGGCGCAGCGCGGGTTTGGCGGCGATCCGTGCGTCGGCGGCCGTGGCAGTCCGATGGTCGGTCACTTCACGATCTCCCGTCACTTCATGATCTCCGCGAGCGCGTCGGCGAGGCGGTCGATGTCGGCCTGGGTGTGCAGCTCGGTGACGCAGTACCGGCCCTCGCGCGGGCCGGCCGGGGTGCCGCCGTGCAGGCCGCGGGCGAGCAGCGCGTCGGCGACGGCGGCGGCGCCGGGGCCGCCGGTGTAGCGCACGGTGAAGTCGGCGAAGTGCACCGCCTCCGGCTCGGCGAGCTCCACCCCGGGCACCCGGGCGAGGCGCTGCCGGGCGTAGGCGGTGTTGGCGAGGACGGTCTCCCCGAGCTCGCGCATGCCGTGCGGGCCCATCAGGGCGAGGTAGGCCCCGGCGGCGATGCCGTGCAGGGCGGCGGCGGTGCCGACCCACTCCTTGCCCTCCTCGCGCAGCGCGAAGGAGGTGCGCTCGTACGCGACGTCTCCGAAGCCGTACTCGCCGGGCACCTCGGTCGGGGCGAGGCCGAACAGCCGGCTCGGGTACTCGGCCACCAGGCGCTGGTCGTCGGCCGAGCCGATGAAGCCCGCGTTGCCGCCGCCGAAGCTCGGGTGGATGCCGAGCGGCTGGAGGTCCCCGCAGGTGAGGTCGGCGCCGAGGTCGGCGGGCGGGGCGAGTACGCCGAGGCTGATCGGATTGGCCTGCACCACGGCCAACGCGCCTGCCGCGTGCGCGAGTTCGACGTACTCGGGGAGCCGGGGGTCGACCCGGCCGGAGAAGTCGGTCAGCTGCGCGAACACGGCGGCGCAGTCGCCGGTCGCGAGCGCGGCCCGGACGGCCTTCGGTTCGGCGGGCACCGGCTCGACCGGGTGCACGCCCCGGACGTAGTCGCGGATCCGGGAGAGCAGGTCCGGGTCGATGTCGCCGACCAGCAGCAGCCGTCGCCGCCCGGTGGCCCGGCCGGCCATTCGCAGGGCCGTGGCGGCGGCCTGGAAGCCGTCGTACGTCGGTACGTTGACCACCTCGACGGCCAGCAGCTCGGCCATCAGGGACTGGTACTCCCAGAGCGCCTGGAAGCGCCCGTGGTCCTCGTAGGGCTCCCCGGCGTAGGCGGTGAGGAACTCGCTGCGGTTGACGATCTCGTCGACCACGGCGGGTACGTGGTGCCGGTAGCAGCCGGCCCCGAGGAAGGAACGGCCGGGCGGCACGGGGGTGTTGCGGCCGAGCAGCTCCTCCAGGTGGGCGACCAGCCGGGCCTCGGAGTCGAACGGTGCGGGCAGCCGCAGCGGGCGGCGGAGCCGGAGTTCGGCGGGGATGTCGGCGTAGAACTCCTCGACGTCCCGGGCGCCGATCTCCGCGAGCATCGCGGCGCGCACCTCGGGGGCGGAGTTGGGGACGTACGGGTGGGTCCGGGGAACGCGTGCGGTCATCCTGGCACCTTCCGCGATTTCAGTCACAGGCCTTGACGGCGCTGTGCATGCTGAGTTCTGTATACAGCATTCGGCATTCACCAGTCGGGAGGCAAGATGTCCGCAGAAACCCGGCACAGAAAACCCCTCCAACTCACCTGTGAACAGCGGGAGTCAGGCCCCGCCCTGGGCCGCCGCCGGTTCCTCGGCGCCGGACTCGCGGGCGGCGCCCTGCTGGTGGCCGGAGCCACCGGCTGCGCCACCGGCGGGGCGGGCGGCCCGGATGCCCGGAAGCTCACCGGCAGCCCGGGGGCCACCGTCGGCGGGAAGGTCACCATCTGGTCCTGGGACGTCGCCGCCAAGGCCATGCAACGGCTCGGCAAGGTCTTCGAACAGGCCCACCCCGGCAGCACCGTCGAGGTGGTCGACATCGGCTACGACAACGCCTACGACAAGATCACGGTCGGGCTCGGCGCCGGCAGCGGACTACCCGACGTCCTCACCGTCGAGGGCAGCCGGATCCCCAGCTACATCGGCAACTTCCCGAACGCCCTGGTCGACCTCAGCAGCCGGGCCGAAGGCCTCAAATCCCAGTACGCCGAGGCGACATGGCGCACCGTGACGGACGCCAAGGGCCGGGTCCTCGCGCTGCCCTGGGACAGCGGACCGTGCGCCCTCTTCTACCGCCGGGACCACTTCCAGCAGGCCGGGATCGACCCCGCCACCCTCAGCACCTGGGACGACTACCTCGCCGCCGGGACGACCCTCAAGAACGCCACGGGCAGGAAACTGCTCATCCTGGACTCCAAACAGGACAGCCTGTTCGCCCAACTCCTCCAGCAGCAGGGCCAGTCCTGGTTCGTCGACGGCAAGGTCGCCGTCGCCACCCCCGCCGCCGAACGGGCGCTCACCCTGATGAAGCAGCTGGTCGACCGCGACCTGGTCGACTTCGAGAACGGCTGGGACGGCCTGGTCTCCGGCACCCACGACGGCAAGGCCGCCACCACCCCCACCGCCGCCTGGTGGGACGGCACCCTCACCGCCGACATGGCCGACCTGTCCGGCAAGTTCGGTGTCGTCCCGCTGCCCGCCTTCACCGCCGGCGGCCCCCGCACCTCCAACAGCGGCGGCTCCACCCTGTGCATCCCCGCGCAGAGCGGGAACCCCGAGACGGCCTGGGCGTTCCTCTCCTTCCTGCTCGCCGACAAGGCCAACCAGGCCTCGATGATGCAGCACGAGGGCCTCTTCCCGGCCTTCCTCCCCGCCTTGGACGACCCGTACTTCCAGCAGCCCTCCCCCTACTACGGCGGCCAGCCCGCCATGAAGCTGTTCGCCGACCTGGCCCGCACCATCCCCACCGTCGAGCGCACCGCCGACGACTCCAAGGCCGGCGACATCGTCACCACCGCCGTCAACCAGGTGCTGCACAACGGTGCCGACCCGGGCACCGTGCTGCGCTCCGCCGCCCGCCAGATCGCCACCGCGACCGGCCGCGCCACGGTCGTCCCGTAGGCGGGCGCGATGACCAGCAGCCTCCCGGCCGTCCTGCGCAAGCCCGCCGCCCGCACCGCCCCGGCCCGCCGACGACGCTCCCCGCGCACCGCCGCCTGGCTGTTCGCCGGCCCCACCGCCGCCCTGTTCGCCCTCTTCTTCGCCTACCCGCTGGGCGCCAGCCTCTACCAGAGCCTCACCGCCCGCCGCGACGGCGTGGACGTCTTCGTCGGGCTCGACCAGTACCGCCGGCTGCTGGACGACCCGGCCTTCCTGCACTCCCTGGTCAACACCGGGCTCATCCTCGCCGTCCAGGTGCCGGTGATGATCGGCCTCGCGCTGGTGCTCGCCGTCCTGCTCAACCAGTCCTGGCTGCGCTTCCGTTCCGGCTGGCGGGCGGTCTTCTTCCTGCCCGCGATCACCACCCTGGTCGCCTACGCCGTGGTCTTCCAGGTGCTGCTGCGCACCGACGGCGGCCTCGCCAACCAGGCCCTCCAGGCGCTCGGTGCCGGACCGGTCGACTGGCTCAACTCGCCCACCTGGGCGCGGATCTCGCTGATCGGCTCGGTCACCTGGCGGTGGACCGGCTACAACGCCGTCATCCTGCTGGCCGGACTCCAGGCGATCGGCCGCGACCAGTACGAGGCCGCCGCCCTCGACGGCGCCGGCACCGTGCGCACCTACACCGGGGTGGTGCTGCCGCAACTGCGGCCGGTGGTGCTGTTCTGCGTCATCACCTCCACCATCGGCACCCTCCAACTCTTCGACGAGAACTACGTGCTGACCCGCGGCGGCCCCGGCGACGCGACCCTCACCCCGGTGGTCTACCTCTACAAGGTCGGCTTCCAGCAGCTCGACTTCGGCTACGCGGCGGCCATCGCCTGGGTGGTCGTGCTGATCATCGCGGCGGTCTCGCTGCTCCAGTTCCGGCTCTACGGAAGGGAACGCCGCCGATGAGGGCCAGCTCGCCGGTGAAGGCCGGAACGCCGTCGATGATCGCCAGCTCGCCGAGGAAGGCCGGAACACCGACGAGGGCCGGACTCCTGGGCCGCGCCGCCGTCCTCGCCCTGCTCGCCCTCGGCGCCGTCGCCAGCCTGCTGCCCTTCGCCTGGATGCTGATCGCCGCCACCCACAGCAGCTCCGAACTCTTCCACTCCCCGCCGCCGTTCCTGCCCGGCGGCGAGCTGCTGAACAACCTGGTGCACCTCCAGCAGAGCATCGGCTTCGGCCGGGTGCTGCTCAACAGCCTCGGCATCGCCGTCGTGCACACCCTGCTCAGCTCGCTGCTGTCCGCGATGTGCGGCTACGGCCTGGCCAAGTACCGCTTCCGCGGCCGCGGTCTGCTGCTCGGCCTGGTGCTGGCCACCATGATGATCCCGCTCCAGGTGCTGCTGGTCCCGCTGTTCCAGATGATGGCCAGCCTCGGCTGGATCGACAGCTACCAGGCCGTCGTCCTACCCTTCCTCGCCAACTCCTTCGGCATCCTGCTGATGCGCCAGAGCTTCCTGGGCTTCCCCGACGAACTGCTGGAGTCGGCCCGGATCGACGGCTCCGGCGAGCTGCGCACCTTCTACCGGGTCGTCCTGCCGTGCGTGCGGCCGCAGTTGGGGGCACTCGTCATCTTCACCTTCATGGGCCAGTGGAACAGCTTCATCTGGCCGCTGCTGATGCTCAACACCCAGGACAGGTACACCGTGCCGGTCGCGCTCAACACCCTGACCGGGCTGACCCACGTCGACTACTCCGGCCTGATGCTGGGCTCCTTCCTGGCCACCCTCCCGCTGATGGTGCTCTTCCTGCTCTTCCAGCGGCAGTTCGTGGCCGGCCTGCTCGGCGGAGCCCTGAAAGGATGACGCGCCGATGGACCGACTCACCCGCGTGCCCGGCCTGCTGTACGGCGGGGACTGGAACCCCGAGCAGTGGCCCGAGGAGGTGTGGGCCCAGGACGTCGAACTGATGGCCGAGGCCGGGGTCAACCTGGTCACCGTCGGCGTGTTCTCCTGGGCCCGGCTCCAACCCGACGCCCACAGCTGGGACTTCGGCTGGCTGGACCGGCTGCTCGACCTCGTCCACCGGCACGGCATCGCCGTCGACCTGGCCACCGCCACCGCCTCCCCGCCCGCCTGGCTGGTGCGCGCCCACCCCGACCTGCTGCCCGTCACCGCCGACGGCGTCCGGCTGGAGTTCGGCTCGCGCCAGCACTACTGCCCGTCCTCCCCGGCCTACCGCGCGGCCGCCGTCCGGCTCACCCGGATGCTCGCCGAGCGCTACCACGGCCACCCCGCGCTCGCCCTGTGGCACGTCCACAACGAGTACGGCGACCACGTCCAGGAGTGCTTCTGCGCCGGGTCCGCCGCCGACTTCCGCCGCTGGCTGCGTGAACGGCACGGCACCGTCGAGGAGTTGAACCGCTCCTGGGGTACCGCCTTCTGGTCCCAGCGGTACAACTCGTTCGACCAGGTCGAGCCGCCGCGCACCGCGCCCGGCCCGGTCAACCCGACCCAGCTGCTGGACTGGCGCCGGTTCTGCTCGGACGCCCTGCTCGCCCTGCACCGCGCCGAGAAGGCCGTGCTCGACGAAGTCTCGCCCGGGGTGCCGGTCACCACCAACTTCATGTCGATGCTCAAGGCCCTCGACTACTGGGAGTGGAGCCGGCACGAGGACTTCGTCTCCGACGACGCCTACCCCGACCCGGCCGACCCGCGCGCCCACGTCAACGCCGCCATGAACTACGACCTGATGCGCTCCCTCAAGGCCGGCCGGCCCTGGCTGCTGATGGAACAGGCCCCCTCCGCCGTCAGCTGGCGCCCGGTGAACGTCCCCAAACGCCCCGACCTCTACCGCCTCTGGTCGCTCCAGGCGCTGGCCCGCGGTGCCGACGGGGTGCTGCACTTCCAGTGGCGCGCCTCGGTGGCCGGGGCCGAGAAGTTCCACAGCGCGATGCTCCCGCACCGGGGCACGGCCGGCCGCGGCTGGCAACGGACCGTCGCCCTCGGCGCCGAACTGCGCCGGCTCGGCGAGGTCGCGGGCAGCCGGATCCGCGGGCAGGTCGGCGTGCTGCTCGACTGGGACAGCTGGTGGGCCCTGGAACTGGACGACCACCCCTCCGCCCGGATGCGCTGGCCCGACCTGCTCCGCCCCTGGTACGCGGCGCTGTACGAGCGCGGTGTCACCGTCGACTTCCTCCCGCCCACCGCCGGGTACGAGGGCTACCGGCTGCTGCTCGCCCCCAACCTGTACCTGCTCGACACCGCCACCGCCGAACGCCTCACCGGCTACGTCCACGGCGGCGGCCACCTGGTCTGCGGCCCGTTCAGCGGCATCACCGACCGGCACGACCACATCCACCCCGGCGGCCACCCCGGCCCGCTGCGCGCACTGCTCGGGGTGGTCGTGGACGAGCACTGGCCGATCCCGGACGGCGAGGCCACCACCGTACGGCTGGACGGGACGGACCGGGACGCCGAACAGCACCCCGAGCTGCGCGCCGAGCACTGGAGCGAGTGGATCGAACCCGAGGGCGCCGAGACCGTCGCCCGCTACACCTCCGGCGAACTCGCCGGCCGGCCCGCCGTCACCCGCCACCGCCACGGCACCGGCAGCGCCTGGTACCTGAGCTGCCACCTCGGCCCGGACACCGGCCCCGTGCTCGACCTGGCGCTGACGGAGTCCGGCGCGGGCCCCGAACTGCCCGGCCTGCCCGAGGGCGTGGAGGCCACC
The DNA here is from genome assembly GCF_042731675.1 of Kitasatospora sp. NPDC059827. NCBI lineage: Bacteria > Bacillati > Actinomycetota > Actinomycetes > Kitasatosporales > Streptomycetaceae > Kitasatospora > Kitasatospora sp. NPDC059827. The sequence goes on from NZ_JBHWIV010000010.1 coordinate 129,448, forward strand.
CGCCGCCGCGCCGCCGACGGCACCGCCTACCTCTTCCTGCTCAACCACGGCCCCGCCGAGGCCCGGGTGCCGCTCGCCCACCCCGGCACCGACCTGCTCACCGGCGCCGACCTGCGCACCGGCTCCGACCTGCTCACCGGCACTGCCACCGGCACCACCCTCACCCTCGCGCCGCTGGGCGCCGCTGTCCTCCGCCTGCCCGCCCCCGAGGAGCGCCCGTGAACCCGCTGACCCGCCGCCACTTCCTGGCCGCCTCCGCGCTCGCCACGGCCGGCACCCTGGCCGCCCCGGCGGCCCACGCGGACGAGGGGCTCGACGCCGAGCGCTACGCCGACGTCCTCGACCTGCACGGCACCCCCGCCCAGGCCTACCCCGGCGACAACAACCCGATCACCGTCTTCGCCGACCTCGGCGCCTGGCACGCCTACGCCCTGCCCCGCCCGACCGACCCGCTCGGCGGCTTCACCGGCCCGCTGCACCTCGCCCAGGAGTACCCCTGGTGGCTCAGCGACGGCCTCACCCGCCTCCAACTCGCCGAGCAGGGAAGGCCGCTGGACCTCGCCGCGGGCGGCGCCCCGACCTTCACCGCCCTGCCCGGACTGCTCCGCCAGCGCTACGCCCTCGGCGACGGCCTCGCCCTCACCCTCGAACTGCGCTTCGCCGGCAACCGCACCGCCCTGCTCCGCGCCCGCCTGGCCAACACCGGACGCACCGCACGCACCCTGGCCGTCGCCTGGACCGGCACCCTGCTGCGCCCCGCCGACGGCCCCCAGCACGACGCCCCGCGGCTGCTCGCCGCCGAGCGCGGCGTCGAGGTGGCCTTCGCCAGGGTCCGCCGGACCTGGGAGTACCTGACCGACGGCACCGAGAGCTTCGCCGTCCGCCACGCCCAGCCCGTCCGGGTCACCGTGGACGGCGACCGCCACCGCACCGAACTCGCCGACCCGGTACGGCTGCCGCCCGGCGCGAGCCGCACCCTGGACTGGACCGAGAGCTACACCTTCACCGCCGAGGACCGCGCCCGCGCCGCCCGGGAGGCCGAGGCCGCGCTGCGCGCCCCCGACCGGACCGCCGCCGCCGGACGGGCCCGCTGGGCCGGCTACCTCGCCCGCGCCACCGACGGCGTCCCGGCCGCCCGCCGCCGCACCGCCGTCAAGTGCGTGCAGACGCTGGTCACCAACTGGCGCAGCCCCGCCGGGCGGATCCGGCACGACGCCGTCACCCCCTCGCTGTCCAACAAGTGGTTCAGCGGGGTCTGGGCCTGGGACACCTGGAAGCAGGCCGTCGGCACCGCGCTGTTCGCCCCCGGCCTCGCCGCCGACCAGATCCGCGCCGTCTTCGACCACCAGACCGGGCCCGGCTCGCCGGACCGCCCGCAGGACGCCGGGATGGTCCCGGACTGCGTCTTCTACAACGACCCGTCCACCGGCGGCGGCAACTGGAACGAACGCAACTCCAAGCCCCCGCTGGCCGCCTGGGCCGTCTGGGAGGTCTACCGCCGCTCCGGTGACCGGGCCTTCCTGCGCGAGCTGCTGCCCAAACTCACCGCCTACCAGGACTGGTGGTACCGCACCCGGGACCACCTCGGCGAGGGCCTGTGCGAGTACGGTGCCACCCTCGACCCGGCCAACGCCGCGCCCGAGGACTGCCGGCAGGCGGCGGCCTGGGAGTCCGGCATGGACAACGCCCCGCGCTTCGACGCCGCCACCGTCGTGGCCAACCACGGTCCGAAGGGCGAGCCGGTCGGCTGGTCGCTCACCCAGCGCTCCGTCGACCTCAACGCCTACCTGGCCGCCGACCATCGCCACCTGGCCCTGATCGCCGCCGAACTCGGCGACCGCCCCACGGCGGAGCGGCTGCGCGGCCGGGCCGAGCGGATCGACGCCGCGATCCGCGCCACCATGTACGACCCGGCCACCGGCTGGTTCCACGACACCGACCTCGCCACCGGCGCCCGGCTCACCGCCCGCGGCCGCGGCATCGAGGGCGCGATCCCGCTCTGGTCCGGCACCGCCGACCCGGCCCAGGCCCGCACCGTGCGGGCCCGGCTGCTCGACCCGGCGGAGTTCGGCACCCCGATGCCCTTCCCGACCGTCGCCCGCAGCTCGCCGTCCTTCGACCCGGCCGGCTACTGGCGCGGCCTGGCCTGGCTCGACCAGAGCTACTTCGCGATCGAGGGGCTGCGCCGGTACGGCTGGGACCAGGACGCCCGCCGGGCCGTCGAGCGGCTGCTCACCGCCGCCGAGGGGCTGAGCGGCGACGGTCCGGTCCGGGAGAACTACGACCCGCTGACCGGCCGCGGCCGCAACTCCACCAATTTCAGCTGGTCCGCCGCGCTGCTGTTGCCCCTGCTGCGCAGCTGACCCGCTTTGGCTCCGGGGCGCCTGACCAGGCATGATCGGGGCATGGTCGAACGAGTCATTGCAGCGTGTGACGGAGCAGCCAAGGGCAACCCCGGCCCGGCGGCCTGGGCCTACGTGGTCGCGGACGCCGCCGGGGCGCCCCAGCGTTGGGAGGCGGGGCCGCTCGGGCACAGCACCAACAACATCGGCGAGCTGACGGCGCTTCAACAGCTGCTGTCCGCCACCGACCCGGCCGTGCCGCTGGAGGTCCGGCTCGACAGCACCTACACCCGCGACTCGGTCACCAAGTGGCTCAAGGGCTGGAAGCGCAACGGCTGGAAGACGGCGGCGGGCAAGCCGGTGGCCAACCGCGAGCTGATCCAGCGGATCGACGAGCTGCTGGAGGGCCGGGACGTCACCTTCGTCTACGTCCCCGCCCACCAGGTGGACGGCGACCCGCTGAACGCCATCGCCGACAAGGCGGCCAGCGACGCCGCCCGCACCCAGCAGGCCGCCGCCGGGACGGCCGCCGACCTGCCGGTGCCCGACCCGGCCGCGGCGGTCAAGGCGCCCCGGGCCGCGAAGCCGCGCACCGCCTCCGCCTCCGCCTCCGGTGGAGCCGGAACCGGCTCCGGTACCGGAGCCGCCAAGCGCACCGGCGGCGGCTCGCGCACCCTGAACGCCCGCTTCCCCGGCACCTGCCCGTGCAGCCGCCCGTACGCCAAGGGGGACAAGATCACCAAGGTCGGCAGCAGCTGGGGCCACCCGGAGTGCGCCGCCGCCCACGCCTGAGCACCTCCGGCCCGCCGTCTGAGTACGGGTACTCAGGCGGCGGCCCGGCCCGGCGGGCACGATGGTGATCATGACGAAGCGCGCGGGGACGGACGGCCGGGGCGGCCGCAGGGCGGTGCGGGTGGCACTGGTGACGACGGTCGCGGGAGCGGCGGTGCTCGGCACGGTCGGCTACCGCGGCGCCGTGACGGTCGCGGAGGAGGCCCCGCGGGTGTGGTCGGGGGAGCCGTACCCGGTGGCCGACCCGGCCGCCGTCGCCGCGCACCTGGACGCCCGGACCCAGGCCGTCTACGACGCCCTCGCCCTGCCGCCCGCCGTGGCACTGGCCCCGGTTCCGGTCGGCGACGACGGGATCTCCGCCAAGGTCCAGGGCGTCTGCCACGCCCGCGGCCTGGAACACCTCCTGGAGAGCATGAACGACGGCGGCGCCGACCAGCCCCGCACGGCCGTGCTCGCCGCCCGCTTTACCCTCGCCGGGGTCGGCGCCCCCCAGTGGACGGAGGCCCTGGGGCGCGCCCGGCGGACCCTGACCGCCAAGGGCTGGACGGTCGTCTCGGCGGACGAGTCCGCGCCCGTCCCCAGCCTGAGCCTGGCACCGCCCGCGGACGGCCCGGGCGCCCTCGCCGAGGGCGCCTCGCTCCGCTACGACCCGGTGGCCCGCACCCTCACCGTCGGCGCGGGCGCCGAGTGCTCCCGCTTCACCGACGGCACCGCGGTGGACGGGGCCGGGCAGCCGACCGCGCTGCCGTCCCCCACCGCCCCGAAGCAGCTGCGCGCCCGCTGAGTACCCGACCCACCGCGCTCCGTACAGCCTGGTGGGCACGTCGGCGAAGGCAAGGGCAGGTGAGTGCGGTGATCGTCTCCGAGACCTCGGAGTTCCACATCGGCGACCGGGTGTGGGTGTACCGCGAATCCTCCTACGGCGCGGTGGAGAGCGCCGTCGTGGTGGACGCCCCCGCGGACCGCAGCCTGCGGCTGGAGTTCGCCGACGGCCACCGCAACCACCTGCGCCACGGCCGGGTCGAGCTGCACGGCCTGCGCCGGAAGGGTGTTGACGGAGCGTTAAGATCCTGCCCCGGAAAGCCTCCGGCCGCCCCGGCCGCTGCCATCATGGGCACGACACCGGCGGCGGGCGCCGGAGTTCGACCGTGAGGAGCGGGCGTGACGGAAGCCGGTACGGCGATCGACCAGCCGCGGCAGCAGCCGGTGACGGTGGCGGACGAACAGGTCGGGCTGAACGGCGCGATCGCGGCCGCGCTGACCCGGGCCGTGGGCTCGATGCCCGCCCTGTACGTGACCCTGGTGCTGGTCGCCGGCTGGATGGCGCTGGCGACCTGGGGGCCGCTGCACTCGATCGACCCCTACCCCTTCGGCTTCCTGCTCTTCCTGGACAACGTCGTCCAACTGGTGCTCTGCCTGGCGATCCTGGTCGGCCAGCGGGTGCTGGGCCAGGCCGCGGACCGCCGGGCGGTGCAGACCTACGAGAACGCCGAGGCGATCTTCGCCAAGGTCGCCGACCTCCAGGCGCACCTGGACCGGCACGACCGGGCGCTCGGGCGCGGGGTGAGCCTGCTGGAGACCAGCGGGCACCCGTGGATCCAGCGGCACCGGGTGCAGCCGCCGCCGCAGGCCCTGGACCAGGTCGCCGGGGCCAACGGGCGGATCGCCGCCTGGCTGACCGGGCGGCTGGGCAGCATGTGGGCGTTCTACCTCGCCGCCGTGACCCAGGTGCTGTGGATCGGCCTGTCCCAGCTCGGGGTGCAGACCTTCGACCCGTACCCGTTCGCCTTCATGAGCTTCCTGTCCACCCTGGCCCAGCTGATCTTCATGATCGTGATCATGGTCGGGCAGGACGTGCTGGGCAAGGTCGGCGACCGCCGCGCCGAGCAGACCCTGCTGGACGCCGAGGCCGTGCTGCACGAGTGCGGCCGGATGAAGGCCCGGCTGGAGGCGCAGGGGAGGGTGATCGAGAGCCTGGCCGACTACACCGACGCCCAGGTCACCCGGCAGCTGGCCCGGGCCATCCACCGCAGCCGGGTGGCGGCGGCGGTCGAGGACGGCAAGGAGGCGGGCAGCCGCCCGGCCCTGCTGCCCTGGGAGGACCTGCCCGAGGAACTGCGGACGGCCAACCGGCGCCAGGCCCGCCAGCTCGGCGAGCGCCTCGCCGCGGTCGGCTGCCTGATGGTGCCCACCTCCGAGCGGGTCGCCCCGGACGCCGTCGGCGGCTTCGAGGACTTCACCGAGGAGGAGGCCGAGGTGCTGGCCCGGCTGGAGCACGAGCACGAGCACCGCTACGGCACGGGCGCCGAACTGGAGGCGCTGCTCCCCGGCCAGCGGGACGGCCGGGTGGCGTTCCTGCCCTGGGAGGAGCTGTCGGACCGGGCCCGGGGCCGGACGGTGGAGTCGGTGCGGCTGATCCCCGCCGTGCTCGCCGAGGTCGGCTTCCAGGTGATCCGGATCGGCCGGGTCGTCGACGGCGCGGGCGAGTTGGACTTCACCCCCGAGGAGTGGGCCACCCTCGGCCGGGCCCTGATGGCCTCCGGCGTCCTGGTCGCGCTCGCCGAGGGCGTCGCGGACCCGGAGGAGGTGATAGCGATCGTCAAGCTGCTGCGCGAGGCGAGCAGCACCCATCCGCGGCGCTTCGTCCGGGAGTTGGCGGCGGCGTCGACCTTCGACACCGGGCTGCGCCCCGACACCCGCTACGCCGAGTACCGCGGGCCCGCGCTGGAGGCGATCCGGGAGGCCACCCGGATCGTGGCCGAGCGGGCGCCGGACGAGCTCGCCGGGTACCGGGAGCTCCTGTTGGAGATCGCGACCGTGGTCGCGGACGCCAACGAGGAGGGCGGCATCCTCGGCCTGGGCGCCCGTACCCGGGTGCCGAACGAGGTGGCCGCCATGGAGGCCGTCCGGGCCGCGAGCCTGGGCGAGCCCGAGGCCGCGACGGCTCGGCCTCGGGCCAGGACGGGCCCGCGCAAGCGCGGCTGAACGGACCGCGACCGGCCGACCGCGGGAGCGGCCGGCCGGTCGGTACGTCGGAGGCGCTGGTCAGGAGTGCGCGTCAGGGGCGTCCGTGGGGACGGCCAGGACGGTGCCCCTCAGGAGCGGGTCACTTCTCCTCGGCCATGGCCTTGATGTCCTCGAAGCCGAGGCCCATCTTGTTGAACGCCTTGGCCTGGGCCTCCGGAACGCCGAGCGCGGCCAGCGACTTGAGCTGGGCGTCGGTCAGCGGCGCGGCCTCGGTGTTGAACGGCGGGACGCCGGTGGCGTCGCCCTCGGCGCTCGGGTCCTCGCCGCCGGAGGCCAGCACGAGGAAGGTCTTCACCAGGTCCTCGCTGGTCATCCTGGTGGCATCGGCCGGGGCCTCGACCTTCGGCGCGTCCTGGTTGAAGGCGAGCTTCACCGGGAAGTTGACGCCCGGGTCGACCTTCTTCTCCAGCTGCGCGAGGTCGAAGGTGGCCGAGTTGAGCGCGCCGTCCTTGAGGTACAGGTCGACGCCGACCTTGCGGTCCGGGACGTCGGTCGGGGCCTCGGTCGGGAACTTCTTGAACTGCTGCGGGAACTTGGCGGAGAGCGGCTTGACGGCCTTGTACAGCTCGTCCACGGCCTGGCGGGCCGGGGCGCTCATCCAGATGTGCTCGGTGCCGTCCTTCTTGCCCTTGTCCTCGAAGGTGACGGTCCGGTTGAACACGTCCTTGAGCGAGTTGAGGAGCTCCTTGCCGGCGGCCGGGTCGACCGAGGGCACGGCCTCGGGCTTGCCGCCCTTGGCGCCGTCCTCCTTCTTGGCCTCGTCCGCGAGCTGCTGGAGGTCGAGCGAGACCCACTTGCCGGTCAGCAGGCTCTTGGCGGGGGCCATGTCGGGGGAGAGGTCCTTGGCGACGGTGTCGACCTCGGCCGGGTCCTGGCCGGTGAGCTTGAGCACGCTCTTCATGTCGAGGTGCAGGAAGCCCTTGGCGTCGACCTGGCGGTACTCGAGGAGCGGGGTGCCTTTCTTGTCCGCGATCAGGTAGGAGATCCGCACCGACTTGTCGAGCGTGATGTCCTGCTGGTTCTTCTGGTCGCCCGCCCCGGTGTTCTTGAAGGCGTCGACCTCCTTGAGCGGCTTGTCGGCCGCGACCGCGACGGAGACCGAGAGGCCGGACAGGCCCTTCGCGCTCTGCTCGTCGATCGCCTCGTCGCCGGTGGCCTTGGTGAAGGCGACGATCTGCTCCGGGGTGGCGTCCACGGAGAGCGTGAAACCGGCGGACTTGCCGTCACCGACCTTGCCGAAGGCCTTCGACACCTTCTGGCCGGCCGAGAGCTGCTCGGCGGTGCCGCAGGCGGTGAGGCCGGTGGCGAGGACGGAGGCGGTGACGGCGACGGGCAGCGCACCGCGGGCGGCCGTGCGGATGGCGGTGTTGATGGTGGAACTCCTGGTCTGACGGGGCCTGAGTGAAACGGGTCAGGCCATTCCCTCCCCTGCGGTGAAGAACGCCGCAGCGCATACACAGGTGATCACATTATCAGCAAGGAGGCACGCGATTATTTGACCCCGGCTTTAACTGATCGGGCCGATATCGATACCTTTTGGCCGGATTTCATCCCTTCGACGAGCCGGAGTTGGCGCCCCGGACGAAATGGCGCTGGAAGCAGAAGAACAGCACCGCCACCGGCACGGTGGAGACCAGCGCCGCCGCCAGCTTGAGCGGGTACTGCGTCCCGGAACCGAGGCCGCCGGAGACGAAGTGCGCCAGACCCGTCGTCAGGGTGTCGTGCTCACTGGACTGGGTGGAGACCAGGAAGTGGGTGAACTCGTTCCAGGAGCCCTGGAAGGAGAGCACGGTGAGGGTGATCAGCGAGGGCCGGGACATCGGCAGCACCACCGACCAGAAGATCCGGAACGTCCCGGCGCCGTCGATCCGCGCCGCCTCCTCGATCTCGCGCGGCACCGAGACGAAGAACTGCCGCATGATGAAGATCCCGGCAGCGTCGACCAGCAGCGGCAGCACCATCCCGCCGTAGGTGTCGAACATCCCGAAGCTCTTGAGCACCAGGAACTTCGGGATCAGCAGCACCACACCGGGCACCGCCATCACCGCCAGCACGAAGCCGTACAGCAGCCGGCGGCCGGGGAAGGCGATCCTGGCCAGGGCGTAGCCCGCCATCGAGTCGAACAGCACCCGCCCGGCCGTGACCAGGACGGTCACCAGCACGCTGTTGCCCAGCCAGCCGAGGAACGGCACGTTCTCCACGCCGTGCGCGAGCCCGAACAGCCGGCGGTAGGAGTCGAGGGTGCCGCCGTCCGGGAGCAGCGTCATCGGGTGGGCGGCCGCGTCCGGGTCGGTCTTGAAGCTGTTCGCGAACTGCAGGAGGAACGGCAGCAGGTAGAGCAGCGCGAAGGCGAGCAGCGCGGCGTACCCGAGCAGGCGCAGCGGGCGGGGGAAGCGGGCGAGCACGGGCCGTTCCGGGCCCGTCCCGTGGTCAGCGCGCCGCACGGCGGACTCCCTTCGGGCGGGGCCCCCGGGCGCCGTCCCGCTCCCGCAGGGCCCACCGCTGCACGGCGGTGAGCAGCAGGACCAGGCCGAGCAGGACGAACGCGATGGCGGCGCCCTGCCCGTAGTCGGCGTTGTCGAAGCCGGAGGAGTAGGAGAGGTAGGCGGGGGTGAGGGTGGTGTTGCCGGGCGCGCCCTTGCCCATCACGTACACCTGGTCGAAGACCTGCCAGGTGGAGATCAGCCCCAGCGTCAGCACCAGGAACAGCACCGGCCGCAGCGCGGGCAGGGTGACGTGGCGCAGCAGTTGGCGCCGGCCGGCGCCGTCCAGGGCGGCGGCCTCCTCCAGTTCGCGCGGGACGTCTTGGAGGGCGGCCAGGAAGATCAGCATGAAGGTGCCGGAGGTGGTCCAGACGGCCATCAGGATCAGGGTGCACATCGCGACCGAGGGCCCGGCGAACCACTCCGACCAGGCCAGTCCGAGCGGGCCGCCGGCCGTCGGCGCGGGCTGGTCCACGCCGAACCACCCCAGCACCAGCCAGACCAGCCCGCGCGGGTCGGCGAACCAGTTGGGGCCCTCGACGCCGACCCAGCCCAGCATCCGGTTGACGGCGCCGCTGCCCTGGAACAGGAAGAGGAAGACCGTCGAGACGGCGATCGAGCTGGTGACGGACGGGAAGTAGAACACCGTGCGCAGGGCGCCCCGGCCGCGCAGCAGCCGCTGGTTGACGGCGAGGGCCAGGGCCAGCGCCAGCACGGTCTGCAGCGGCACCGTCAGCACCACGTAGTAGAGGGTGTTGCGCAGCGAGGTGGCGAACAGGGCGCGGTCCAGGCCGTCCACGGTGAACAGCCGGCGGTAGTTGTCCAGGCCGACGAAGTCCGCGGTGCCGTCGAAGGGGTTGGACTGGCCGTCCCAGTGCAGCAGGCTCACCCACAGCGCCATCGCGATCGGCAGCACCATGAAGAGGCCGAGGACCAGGACCATGGGGGCGGTGAACAGCCAGCCCCAGGCCCCCTCGCGCAGGCCGCGCAGGCCGCGCAGGCCGTTGAGGCCGCGCCGGACGCGGGGGCGGGGGTCAGCGGGCATTCTTGACGGCCTGCTCGCCGTTGCGCTGGAGGGCGGCCAGGACGGTCGCCGGGTCGGCCGTCCGCAGCGACTGGAGGTCGGTGTTGAACTGGGTGAGCACCTGGTTGAACCCGGGGACGGTGACCGGCGGCTGGGCGTGGGCGACGCCGTCCACCCAGGCCTTGGACTCCGGGTACTTCTCGGCGTAGGCGGCGAGCGCGCTGGTGCGCGAGGGCATCACGCCGAAGGCCTTGGCGAACTCCAACTGCTGGTCGCCGGAGGTGAGCTGCCTGACCAGGTCGACGCCGGCCGCCTGGTGGCGGCTCTTGGCGGCGATGCCCCAGCAGTTGCTGAACGCCAGGGTGCCGGGGCCGGCCGGCCCGGCGGGCAGCGGGAGCACCTTGTACGGGACGTTCGGGTAGTCCTTGGCCATCGCGCCCTTGAGCCAGTTGCCCTCGATCGTCATCGCGGCCTTGCCCTTGCCGAGCGCCTCACCGCCCCAGCCGGCGTCCACCTCGGCGACGTACTTGGCGGAGCCGGCCTTCAACAGGCCCTGGACGTACTCCAGCGCCTGCCGGTTGCCGGGGGCGTCGGCGGTCATCGCGGTCTGCTCGGGGTTGGTGATCCAGCTGCCGGCCTGCTTGAACAGGGCGCCCAGCCGCTGGTAGTCGGGGGCGGTGACCAGGCCGGTCACGCCGTCCTTGGTGAGCTTGGCGGCGTCGTCGGCGAGTTGCTGCCAGGTGGCGGGGTAGTCGGCCTCGGTGAGTCCGGCCTGCTGCCACAGCGTGGTGTTGACGGCCAGGGCCAGGGTGGAGCTGTCCTTGGGCAGGCAGGTCAGCTTGCCGTCGTGGCTGAACGCCTTGCGCAGCTGCTCGGAGAAGTCCGCGGCGTCGGCTGTCTGGTCGCCGTAGGCGTACAGCGAGCCGCCCTTGGCGTAGTTGGCGAACTGGTCGGAGTTCACGTAGAAGAGGTCCGGCGGGTTGCCGCCGGCGAAGGCCTGGCCGAGCTGCTGGTTGATGTTGCTCGCGATCTGCACGGTGACGGTGTTGCCGGTCCGCTGCGCCCAGGCGGCGGTGGCGGCCTTGACCGCCGCGGTCTCGGCCTCGCCGGAGCTGGCGATCAGGACGGTCAGGCTCTGGCCGGTGCCGGAGGACTGCTTGGCCGACGTGTCGCCGAATCCGCCCGAGGAGGAGCAGCCGGTGACGGCGCCGAGGGCGACGGCCGTGCAGACGGCGGCCGCGGCGAGGGTGCGGGAGGTGGCCATGCGGATCTCCTTGCGGGGGTGGTGGGTGGTGGACGGCCTTCGGGGGACGGGTGCTTCGGGCGGGCCTCGGCGGCGGGTTCCGGCGGAGGGGTTCCGGGGGAGGGGTGCGGGGAGGGCGCGGCGCGGGCGCTACGCGCTGTCGCGCAGCACCAGCTCCGGTTCCAGCAGCACGTGTTCGACGGGCCGCCCGCGGTCGCCGAGGCGCTCCAGCAGCAACTGCATGCAGACCCGGCCGACCGCGTCGAGCGGCTGGGCGAGGCTGGAGAGCGAGGGGAAGAGCAGCGGGGCGATCGGGGAGTCGTCGAAGCCGATCACGGCGGCCTCCGGGCCGGGGGTGCGGCCGGCCCGGCGCAAGGCCTGGTACCAGCCCAGCGCGAGGGTGTCGCTGGCGGCGACGACGGCGGTCGCGCCGCCGGCCAGCAGCTTCCCGGCGGCCTCGGTGGCGCGCTCCGGGTCGTCCGGGCTCTCCACCCGGCGGCCCCGGGTGGACAGGCCCAGTTCGCGCATCGTGCCCTGCCAGCCGCGGGCGCGGTCGTCGCCGACCCCGGAGCCCTTGGGCCAGCCGAGGAAGCCGATCCGGCGGTGGCCGAGCCCGGCCAGGTGGCGGACGGCCGCCGAGGTGCCGGCGGCGCCGTCCACGTCGACCCAGTCCCCGACGTCCTTGCCGGACCAGGTGCGGCCGAAGGCGACGAAGGGGACGCCGCGTTCGTGCAGCCAGCCCTGGCGGCGGTCGCCGCGGTCGGTGCCGCTGAGCACGAAGCCGTCGGCGCCGTGTTCGTCCAGCAGCTGCTGGTAGCTGGTGAGTTCGTCGTCCCCGGGGGCGACGGCGAACAGCACCACCCGGTAGCCGGCCCGGTCGGCGGCCTCGGAGAGCGAGTGCAGGAACTGGTCCAGGACCGGGGTCGGGACGCCGGTGCTGCTGGAGCGGATGCCGTAGCCGATCAGCCGGCTGGCCCTGGTCTTGAGCGCCTGGGCGGCCCGGTGCGGGCGGTAGCCGAGTTCGTCGATGGCGCGCCGGACCCGCTCCAGCGTCTGCGGGCGCAGCAGCTCGGGCGAGTTGATCGCGTTGGACACCGTCTGACGGCCCACGCCGGCCCGGGCGGCGACCATTTCGAGGGTCACCGCGGACCCGGGCCCGCTCCTGGGCGATGAGTGTGCATGCATGACGGTGATCCTAGGTTCTGTCGCCACAGGGCTTGGCTTGGAGCGTTCCAAGCAGGGGTTCCATCAACCCCACCAGGGGAGTTAATGTCTTGGAACGCTCCAATGACAGAAAGGTTGCGCCCGGGTGGAAGCAACTGTCAAGCCCCGCACCGAGAACGAGGAGACCATGCCCGCGACCGACCTCCAGCCGTTCCTGCACGACGCCCGGCTCTCCGTGGCCGCCCCCAGCTTCTGCGCCGCCCGCCCCGACGGCCGCATCGGCGAGGGCGCCGACGGCTTCTACCACGGCGACCGCCGCATCCTCTCCCGCCTGGAGATCGGTGCCCCCGGCGTCCCCGAGGCCCCGATCGCCACCGCCGAACTCCCGGACGGGCGGACCGCCTTCGTCACCGTGCTGCGCGGCCTCGGCGAGCGGACCGCCGACCCCGCCACCACCCTGGAACGCCGCCGCGAACTCCACCCCGGCCGCCTGGTCGAGCACTGCACCCTCCACAACGCCGGCACCCGCCCCGCCCGCCTGCGCCTGGAGATCCGCGCCGAGAGCGACTTCGCCGCCATGGACACCGTCAAGGCCGGCCGCACCGGCACCCCGATCGAGCCCCGCGCCCACGGCGCCGACGGCCTGCGCTGGCAGGACGGCCCGCTCACCGCCGCCCTCACCCTCACCCCCGCACCCCACCACCTCGACCCCGCCACCGGCACCCTCGGCTACGACCTCGAACTCGCCCCCGGCCGGAGCTGGCACGCCGTCCTGGAGTGCACCGCCGAACACCGCGACGGCGACCTCTTCCCCGCCGCCCGCACCACCCCCTGGTCCACCCCCGAGATCACCGGCCGCGACCACCACCTCGCCCACTGGCTCACCCGCTCCCACCACGACCTGCGCGGCCTGCTGCTCACCGACCCGCTGCGCCCCGCCGACACCTTCCTCGGCGCCGGAGCGCCCTGGTTCCTCACCCTGTTCGGCCGCGACTCGCTCTGGGCGGCCCGGATGATGCTCCCGCTCGGCACCGACCTCGCCGCCGGCACCCTGCGCACCCTGGCCCGCCGTCAGGGCCGGGCCGTCGACCCGGCCACCGAGGAGCAGCCCGGCAAGATCCTGCACGAGGTCCGCCGCGCCGAGCAGCACCTCGACACCGGCTCCCACCTGCCGCCCAGCTACTACGGCACCGCCGACGCCACCCCGCTCTGGCTCCTGCTGCTGCACGACGCCTGGCGCTGGGGCCTGCCCGCCGAGGAGGTCGAGGACCTGCTCCCGCACGCCGAGGCCGCCCTCGACTGGCTGGAGCGGTACGCCGACGCGGACGGCGACGGCTTCCTGGAGTACGTCGACAGCACCGGCCGCGGCCTCTCCAACCAGGGCTGGAAGGACTCCTCGGACGGCATCCGGTTCCGCGACGGCCGGATCGCCGCCGCCCCGATCGCCCTCAGCGAGGTCCAGGCCTACGCCCACGAGGCCGCCGTCAAGTCCGCCGACCTGCTGGAGGCCTTCGGCCGCCCCGGCGCCGAGCGCTGGCGGCAGTGGGCCGAGCGGCTGCGCGAGCGCTTCCGCGACCGGTTCTGGGCCGAGGACGAGCACGGCCGCCACCCGGTGGTCGCCCTCGACCGCGACAAGCGGCCGGTCGACTCGGTCGCCTCCAACCTCGGCCACCTGCTCGGCACCGGCCTGCTCTCGGCCGAGGAGAGCGCGCTGGTCGCGCGGCGCCTCACCGCCCCCGGCCTGGACAGCGGCTTCGGCCTGCGCACCCTGGACGCCGCCACCGCCGGCTTCAACCCGCTGGGCTACCACACCGGTTCGGTCTGGCCGCACGACACCGCCGTCGCCGTTCACGGACTGGCCCGGGCCGGCCGGCCCGAGGACGCCGCGCCGCTGGCCGCCGGACTGCTGCGCGCCGCCGCGGCCTTCGACCACCGGCTGCCCGAGCTGTACGGCGGCCACCCGCGCGAGCGCTACCACCGCCCCGTGCCGTACCCCGCCTCCTGCCGCCCGCAGGCCTGGGCCGCGGCCTCCGCCGTCCTGGTGCTGCAGGCGCTGCTCGGGCTCGCCGCGGACGCTCCGGGGCGCCGGCTGTGGGTACGGGGCAGCGTCCCGGCCGGGTACGAGTCGCTGCGGATCCGCGGGCTGACGGTGGCCGGGCTGCCGATCGAGGTGGAGACCGACCACACCGGCGCCGTCCGGCTGCGCGCCCCGGAGGGGTTCACCGTCATCACGGTCTGAGGACTTCGTGAGTTCCTGTGAAGGTCCTGCGTCGCCCGGCGGACGGACGGTCAGCCCGCCGACGGCCGTCCGACCTTGTCGAACGCCCGCCGCCCGGGCCGGCGTCGGGTGCTCCGTGTGCCGACTTGACCCCGCCGGGAAGCGGCCCGGCGGGGCCCCGGCCGCCCCGGGGGCACTGGTGTCCGAGGTGTCATCACCACCTGCTAACCTCAGCCGATTTCCCGCCGCACCGAGTCGGCGGACAAGACGGGGTAAGAGGTACAGAAGACCATGGCATTCCTCCGGGCCAAGCAGAAGGCCCAGGTCATCGAGAAGCTGTCGCAGGTGGCGCCGCCCGGCGAGACCTTCATCGCCTGTGTGCACGCGGAGAGCGGGCCCAGCCCGTGGCTCGCGGCCGCACTCGGTGAGATTCCGCTCGTCGGCCTGATCATCGTGCTGACCCGCAGGTACTACTTCCTGACGCTCACCAACAGCCACGTGGTGATCAACTCGGCCAACCGCTGGAACAACCGGCCCGGCGACGTGGTCGCGGCCTTCCCGCGGCAGGCCTTCCCGGTCAGCCGGGTCAAGCGGGCGAGCATCTGGAGCTCGATGTACGTCCAGATGCCGGGCAGCGCCAACCCGGTGCGCCTGAACATCCACCGCATCTGGCGGGCCGAGATGGACCAGCTGAGCGCGGCCTTCCCGCCCGGGGCGATCGACCCGAGCTCGCAGCCCTTCGACACGCCGCAGAACCAGGGCTTCCCGCCGCCGGCGTACCCGATGGGCGTCCAGGCCGCACCCGGCCAGCAGATGATCCCGCAGCAGCCGCCGCACCAGCAGCCGCAGCAGGGCTTCGGCGCGCCGCAGGCGCAGCCGTACCCGCCGCAGCAGCAGCCGCAGCACCAGCCGTACCCGGCGGCGCAGCCCGGCCAGCCGTACCCGCCGCAGGCCTACCCGCCGGCCCAGCCGTACCCGGCGCAGCCGGGCGCCCAGGTGCCGCCGCAGGGCCAGCCGTACCCGCCGCAGGTCCCGAACGTGCCGTACCCGGGCCAGCAGGGCTACCCGGGCCAGCACTGACCGCGCGCCCGTGCCGACCGCGGCCCCGGTTCCCCCTGTGGGGAGCCGGGGCCGCGGCCTTCGCGGCGGGCTCCGAGGCCGAGCTCCGTGCCCGGGGCCGGCTCGGCGCGCCCGCCCGGGCGGACTCTGCGAGGCTGAGAGGGACAGCAGCCTCGATCGAGGAGGCCCGCACCGATGTCAGCGCAGAGCCCGGAGCCGTCCGGGCGCAAGGGCCGGGTGGCCGCGCTCCGGGCCGCGGAGGTCCGGCACGCGCGGACCAGGCGGTGGCTGGTGAGCGGTCTGGTCGTCCTGGTGGTGCTCGCGGTGGTCGGCGTGATCGCCGTCGTGATCGCCGACAACCAGGGCAGCTCCGCGCCGTCGGGCGTCCCGGCGCAGCCCCGGACCACCGCCGAGGGCCGGACCACCCCGCCGCCCTGGGACGCGCCCGCCGACGCCGCGGCGGCCGTCAAGGCGGCCGGCCTGCCGGTGCTCGGCGCGGAGGGCACCGCCCTGCACATCCACACCCACCTGGACGTCTACGCCGACGGGCAGCCCGTGACCGTCCCCGCGCTGGTCGGCATCGACGAGAGCGCCCAGCGGATCAGCCCGCTGCACACCCACGACACCAGCGGGGTCGTCCACATCGAGTCGCCGGTGACCGCCGACTTCACCCTGGGCCAGTTCCTGACCGAGTGGCAGGTCTCCGCCTCCGCGGACCACCTGGGCGGGCTGCGCACCGACGCCACCCACGCGCTCACCGCGTACGTGGACGGCAAGGCGGTGGGCGGCGACCCGGCGGCGATCGTGCTGCACGCCCACGACGAGATCGCCCTGGTGTACGGCACGGCCGCAGAGAACGCCGCCGTCAAGGTGCCGAGCGGCTACGACTGGCCGAGCGGGCTCTGAGCCGTCCACGAGCCGCTGTCGGGCGCCGAGCCGCTGTCGGACGCCGAACCGCCGTCGGGGGCTGAAACGCCGCCGGGCGGGGGGAGTCGCCGGGTGATCCGGTCGAACAGTTCCTTGAGCGGCTCGCCCAGTTCGCGGCCGAACCCGGTGAGCCCGTAGCTGACCTGGGGCGGTGTGGTCGGTGCGACCTCCCGCCGGACCAGGCCGTCCTGGACCAGGGCGCGCAGGGTCTGGGTGAGCATCTTCTCGCTGATGCCCTGGATGCTCTCGCGCAGTTCGTAGAAGCGCAGGTCGGTGTTCCGCAGGGAGATCAGCACCCAGATCCCCCATCGGCTGGTCACGTGGTCGACGACGTCGCGCGCGGGGCAGTCGGTGTGAAACACGTCATACCGGCCCCCCGGTGCGGCCGCTGTGTACTGCGGGCCTTCCTTCACGTGTGGAGCTTACTTCAAGGTATGTCCTTACCAAAAGTAAGTTGCTGCTCCTAGGTTGAGGGCATCGGAGGGACCTCCGAGCAGGACGGACAGACGAGTAGTGGGAGCTGAACATGATCGTGGTGACCGGAGCCACCGGGAACATCGGCCGGCCGTTGACCCAGGCGCTGGCCGAGGCGGGCCGGGAGGTGACGGCGGTGTCGCGGCGGGCGGCGGCGGTGCCGGACGGCGTCCGCCACGTGACGGCCGACCTCGCCGAGCCGGGTGCCCTCAAGCCGGTGCTGGCCGGGGCGGAGGCGCTGTTCCTGCTGCTCTCCGGCGACCTGCACGGCGCCGGGGCCGGCCCGGCCGACCTGGTCGCCGACGCGGTGGGCGCCGGGGTCCGGCGGATCGTCCTGCTCTCCAGCCAAGGCGTGGTGACCAGGCCCTTCGGCCGGACCCGGATCGCGCTGCGCGCGCTGGAGGACAAGCTGCGCGCCTCCGGCGTGGAGTGGAGCATCCTGCGGCCGGGCGGCTTCGCCTCCAACGCCTTCTGGTGGGCCGACTCGGTGCGCACCGACCGGCTGGTCGCCGCGCCCTTCGGGGACGTCGGCGTGCCGGTCGTCGATCCGGCCGACATCGCCGAGGTGGCGGCGGCCTGTCTGCTGGACGAGCGGCACGGCGGCGGCCGCTACGAGCTGACCGGGCCGGAGGTGATCACCCCGCGCGGGCAGGCGGCGGCCCTGGCCGCCGCGCTGGGCGAGCCGGTGCGCTTCCACGAGCTCAGCCGGGAGGAGGCCAGGGCCGGCATGGCCCGGGCCATGCCGGTGGAGCTGGCCGACGACACCCTGGACATCCTCGGCTCGCCCAGCCCGGCCGAGACCCGGATCGGCCCGGACGTCGAGCGGGTCCTCGGTCGGCCGCCGCGGTCCTTCGCGGACTGGGCCGCGCGCAACGTCGCCGCGTTCCGCTGAGGTCGGGTCCGCCGGTCAGGCCCGGCCGGTCAGGGCTGCTCGGTCAGGGCTGCTCGGTCAGGCCCGCTCGGCGTCCCCGGGCGGCGGGGCGCCGAGGGCGAGGGTGAAGCTGAACCGGTCGCCCCGGTAGAGGGCGCGGACCAGCTCCAGCGGGCGGCCGTCGGCGTCGAGGCTGCGGCGGTGCAGCAGCAGCATCGGCAGCGCGGGCGGGGTGCCGATCAGCAGGGCCTCGCGCGGGGTGGCCAGGACGGTCTCGATCCGCTCGTCGGCGGTGCCGAGGTGGACGCCGTGCGCGCGCAGGTAGCCGTAGAAGGAGCCCTCGGGGTCGAAGTCCGTCGCCAGGTCGGGCACTCGGGCCACCGGCACGTAGGTGGACTCCAGTCCGACGCGCTCCTCGTCGGCGCGCAGCACGCGTTCCAGGTGCCAGAGCGGTTCGCCCTCGGCGACGGCCAGGCGCTCGGCCAGCGCGGGGTCGGCGGCCAGGCGGTCGAGGGCGATCAGGGTGCGACCGGGGCGCAGGCCCTGGCGGGTGACGCCCTCGGTGTAACTGGTGAGGGACAGCGGCTGCTCGATCTTCGGTCCGGCGACGACCGTCCCGCGCCCCTGGCGGCGCAGCCGGCCCTCCAGCAGGAGCTCGCGCAGGGCCTGGCGGACCGTCGCGCGGGCGACGCCGTGACGCTGCGCCAGGTCGGCCTCGGTGGGCAGCCGGCCGCCCGGGCCGAGCTCGCCGAGGAGCTCCTCCAGCCGCTCCTTGACCAGGTAGTACTTGGGCACCCGGCCGTGCTCGGGGACGCCGGCGCGGGCGGGTTCCGGGCCGGGCCGGGGGGTGGGCTGGTTCACCGCGCAAGCCTATCGAGCGGCCCGGGCGGGGGACTCGGCGGCCGGGCAAAGGTCACGGAACGATAACCGGTCTGGACTGAATTTCGACCGTTGTTCATGCCGCCGTGGATTCGCCAAGGGTTCGTGCTCGCCCGGCCGCCCCACGCTCGGTGCTGGTGCAACTGCACCGAACCGATGCCCAGTTGGGAGCCCCCCCTTGCGCACCTCCCGCTCCATCCGCAGCACGGCCCTCGCCACCGCCACGGTCGCCGCGACCGTCGCCGCGCTGATCCCGCTCTCCGCGTCCGCCGCCACCGCCGTGACCGCGTCCGCCGCCACCGGTGCGTCCGCCGCAGTCGCGGCCGACGGCTCGTACCAGGGCCTGCCGAACGGCACCAAGCAGGCCAAGACCCTGGTCATCGGCGTCGACGGCACCCGCTACGACAAGCTGCTCACCGCCGACGCGCCCAACCTCAAGGCCCTGATGGCGGGCGGCCTGACCGCCACCAGCAACCTGTACGCCAACCCGCTGGCGCCCACCCTGTCCGGCCCGGGCTGGTCCACCATCGCCACCGGCGTGTGGCCCGACAAGCACAAGGTCAAGGACAACGCCTTCACCGGCGCCCGCTTCGACCTGTACCCCGACTACGCCACCCGTCTGGAGGCCGCCGACCCCGGCAACTCCACGCTGGTGATCGGCTCCTGGAACCCCATCACCGCCAACGTCTTCAACGGCCGCGCCGACCTGCGCATCCCGGAGAGCGAGAACGACGGCAAGACCGCCACCGACGCCGCGGACTACCTCGCCCACGGCAACCCCGACGCCACCTTCCTGCACTTCGACGGCGTCGACGAGGCCGGCCACGCCCACGGCGGCGCCAGCGCCGACTACCTGTCCGCCATCCACACCGTCGACGGCCTGGTCGGCCAGGTCGTGCAGGCCGTCAAGTCCCGCCCCACGTACGGCTCCGAGGACTGGCTGATCGTCGTCACCACCGACCACGGCCACACCGACGCGGGCGGCCACGGCGGCAACAGCGCCAACGAGCGCCAGACCTTCCTGATCGCCGACGGCGCCGGCTACGCCCCCGGCTCGCGCCGCTACGACGTCAAGCCGGTCGACATCGCCCCCACCGTCCTCAAGCACGAGGGCGTCGCCGTCGACCCGGCCTGGAAGCTCGACGGCCGGCCGATCGACGAGATCACCCCGGACGCCTTCGACGCGCTGCGCCCGAACCTGCAGACCCGGGTCGACGAGACCGGCATCCCGGCCGGGGTGAAGGGCTGGACCCACACCCCGCCGGCCGGCTGGAGCATCGACAACTCCCGGATGCCCAGCGGCGGTGTGACCGAGTGGCGCGGCTGGACCTTCGCCACCGACGAGTTCTGGACCGCCGCCGAGCTGAACCAGTCCCGCGAGACCAATGTGCGCGCCCGCAACGTGTTCGCCGTCGCGGACTCCGACGAGTGGGACGACAAGGCGCACGGCGCCGGGCAGTTCGACTCCACCCTGATCAGCCCGGTCTTCCCGGTGTCCGGCCTGAGCCGCGGCACGCTCTCCTTCGCGACCGACTACAAGGTGGACGGTCCGCAGACCGGTGACCTGTACGTGGTCTTCGACAACGGCACCCCGCAGCTGGTGAAGTCCTACCGCAGCGACCTCAACACCGTCGAGCAGCTGCCGGTCACCGTCCCGGCCGGCGCCACCGGAGCGCGCTTCCAGTTCCGCTACACCGGCACCAACAGCGCCTTCTGGACGGTCGACCAGGTGACCTTCACGGCCTCCTGAACCGCCGTCGCTCCCGTGGGCGGGGGCCGTTCGACCGGCCCCCCCCCACGCCGGGCCTCAGGCCAGCTCGCGCATCCGCCGGATCGGGCCGGCCAGCAGGATCACCGGGCTGACCACGCTGACCACGGCGACCAGGAGCAGCGCCGTCCGCGGTCCCCAGGCCGCGGCGGCGGCCCCGGCGGCCAGGGCGCCGACCGGGATCGCGCCCCAGGAGACGAAGCGGACCGTGGCCATCACCCGGGACAGCAGCTCCGGCGGGGTCCGGGTCTGCCGGTGGGTGCGGGTCACGATGCTGGTGACCACGACCCCCGCCGAGAACCCGGCGTTGCCGAGCGCGAAGACCAGCGTCGCCCACCCGGGCCCGGCGAGCGGCAGCAGCAGGGCGAAGGCGGTGGCGACCACGGCCGCCCAGCGCAGCGCGGTGCCGCTGCCGAACCGCGCGACCAGCCGGGGAGTGGCGGCCGCGCCGAGCAGGCTGCCGAGCCCGCCGGTGGCCATCAGGGCGCCGACGGCGGCGGCCGGGGCGTCGAGGGTGCGGACCAGGAAGACCGGGGTGAGCGTCATCAGCCCGCCGCAGACGAAGTTCACCGCGGTGGCGTCGGCCACGCAGGGCCGGATCACCGGGTGCCGGGTGACGAACCGCCAGCCCTCACGGATCTGCTCGCGCATCCCGGCGCCGCCGGTCGGCCGGGCGGCGGGCTGTCCGAGCGACGGCAGGGTGCCCAGCAGGGCCGCCGAGGCGAGGTAGCTGACGGCGTCCAGCAGCATCGAGGCCGCGCCGCCGACCAGTTGCACCAGCACGCCGCCGAGCGAGGGCCCGGCCAGGTCGGTGGCGGCGATGCTGCCGGAGAGCAGGCTGTTGCGGGAGGTCAGTTGCTCCTTGGGGACGACGGCGGGCAGGAAGGTCGAGTTGCCGACGTCGAAGAGCACGCTGGCGAAGCCGACCAGCAGGGCCACCACGACCAGTTGGGGCAGCCCCAGCACCCCGAACGCGGCGGCCAGCGGCACCGAGGCGACGGCGGCGGCCCGCAGCAGGTCCATCGCCACCTGGGTGCCGCGCAGCGGCAGCCGCTGGACCAGCACGCCGGCCGGCAGCCCGATCACCAGCCAGGCGACGTAGGCGGCGCCCGTGATCAGTCCGACCTCGAAGGCCGAGGCGTGCAGGGTGACCACCGCGATCAGCGGCAGGGCCACCGTCGTCACCTGGTCGCCGAGCCGGCTGACGGTCGAGGCGGTCCAGTAGCGCCAGAACGCCCCCGCTCCGGGGCCGCTGCCGCCGCCCCCGCTCCCGTCCCCGCCCGCCGGATCCA
This sequence comes from Kitasatospora sp. NPDC059827, assembly GCF_042731675.1. NCBI lineage: Bacteria > Bacillati > Actinomycetota > Actinomycetes > Kitasatosporales > Streptomycetaceae > Kitasatospora > Kitasatospora sp. NPDC059827. The sequence continues at coordinate 151,011 of NZ_JBHWIV010000010.1, forward strand.
CCGTTCTCGCCGCGTCCACCGTCTCGGTCGTCAACGTCCGCCCCTTCGCCGCCACCGGTCCACCAGCGGGACCGAGTGAGTTCCCTTTAGGAACTCACTATACTGGGTGATCATGCGGCACACGGAAGCGGCGGACCCCGACTGCGCGATCTCCCAGGCCCTGACGGTGGTCGGGGACACCTGGACCCTGCTCCTGGTCAGGGACGTCGCCGGAGGCACCCACCAGTTCGACGCCCTGCAGAACGGACTCGGCATCAGCCGCAAGGTGCTCACCGAGCGCCTCAAGGCCCTGGTCGCCGACGGCGTCCTGGAGAAACGGCTCTACCACCCGCACCCGCCGCGCTACGAGTACCACCTGACGGACCGCGGCCGCGGACTCCTGCCCGTCCTGGTCGCCCTCCAGGACTGGGGCGGACGCTACGTCCTGGGCGACGGCACCCTCTCCGCCACCAGCACCCCCGACTCCGCCGAGACCCGCCGGGTCACGGCCCTCACCGGCCACCGGCTGCCCGCAATGGAACTCGACGCCGCCGCCGGCGGACGGGTCGACCCGGTCGCCGCGGACCACGCCTGGACGGTGCTCTACTGCTACCCCGGCGCCTACGCCCCGGGCGGGGCCGACCAGCCGCCCGGCTGGGGCGACATCCCCGGCGCGCCCGGCTGCACCCTGGAGTCCTGCACCTACCGCGACCGGATGGGCGAGTTCGCCGCCCGCGACACCGTCGTCCACGGCGTCAGCACCCAACGCCCGGACCAGCTGGCGGCCTTCGCCGAGCACGCCCGGATCCCGTTCCCGCTGCTCTCCGACGCCGGCCTGGAACTCGCCGCCGGGCTTCGGCTGCCCACCTTCCGCGCCGCGGGCGTCGAACGCCTCAAGCGGCTCACCCTGGTCCTCGACGCCGGCCGCACCGTGCGCGGCGTGCTCTACCCCGTCACCGACCCCGCGGGCTCGGTCGAGGACGTCCTCACCCTGCTGGACGGGCTGCGCCGCTGACCTCCGGACGCACGACAGCGGGTGCGCCCCCGGCCCGGCCGGGAGCGCACCCGCTCAACTGTGCTGCGACGGACGGAGGTCAGTACCGCGAGGCGATCACGAACCACCCGACCACCATGATCAGGACGACGGCGGCGATCGCGACCGTGGTCGGCGTCAGCCGGTCCCGGAACTGCTTCACGGGCTCGACCCGCTGCGCCTCCTCGGTGCTGGACTCCCACCAGGTGCGCAGCCGCCGGACGTTCACGTCGAAGTCCTCGGCCGGGTACAGCGGGCTCCAGGACAGGCCCGGCAGCGAGCGCCGCCGCCCGCCCGTGGTGAAGATCCGCGCCGCGCGGGTCGGTCCGGAGCCGGCGTACGGGCCGCTGGACGCGGTGGTGCGGACGTCGACCCAGCGGATCTCCGCCCAGGAGTAGGTGCGCCCGGCCCCGAACCCCCAGCAGATCGTCACACCCTCGGGCCCGACCCGGCTCCAGCCCCGCCACGAGCTGGAGAAGACCGGCACGAACAGCACCACGACGGAGCCGAGCGACCAGGCCACGAACACCGGCCCGGAGCGCATCATCCCGACGGACACCATGAGGACGAGGAAGGCGAGCGCGCCGACCAGATGGGACGTGGAGGGGCGGAACAAGTCCTTGCCCCGGAGCACCAGTTCGTTCACGGGTCGCAGGCTACTCCGGTACGTCGTCTGCGAACAGGAGGTTCGACGCGATCTTCACGGGAGGCGGGAGGTCGGGGTTGCCCGGTGCCTCCTCGACCACCCGACCGGTGGTCATGCCTGTTCCCCGGCTCGGAGTTCGGTGGCGATCTGGCGTCGGCCGGCGACGAGGGTCTCCAGGACGATGCCGAGGCCGACGAGCAGGGTGAGGCCGGTGGTGGGCAGCAGGACGGGGAGCAGGACGGGGGTGATGGCGTCGCCGACCTTGGCGCCGACGAGGGTGGAGATGTCGAAGGCGCCGCCGAGCAGGGCGACGGCCGTGAGGGCGGCCAGGCCGCCGCCGACGGCGGCCGCGAGGGTCTGCGGCAGTGCCTCGGTGATGATCAGTGCGAGTCCTTGGCGGGGTCGCAGGCCCATGGTGCGCAGGCGGGCGAGGACGGCGGTGCGCTCGGGTGCGGCGCGGAACAGCGTCAGCAGGACGGCGAGCAGGGCGTAGCCGGCTCCGGCGGCGGCCGCGTACCAGAACAGCCGCTCGGCGGCGTGCTGCAACGGATCGTCGGCCAGGGCGGCCGCGGTGTCCCGGCTGCTGTGCACGACGTATCCGGCGGGCAGGCCGTGCGCGTCCTTGCCGACGGCCGTGGCCTCGTCCGCGACCAGCTTGGCCATGCCGACCGGCTGGGCACCGCCGTTGCCGCGCAGCGCCGTCCGGATGGCTTCGGGATCCACGCCGCCGACGGCGAACCACCTGTTCACCCGCCGGGTGTCCGGCAGGCGCTCCCAGGCGGGGCCCGCGGCCACCACGGCGAAGGGCGCGCCGGGGTCCGGCAGCGCGGCGGTGGCGCCGACGGTCGCGGCGACGCCGAGGCGCAGGTCGTTGCCGTTGGCCGTGCGCACCTGGGACGCCCCGGTGGCGGTCAGGCGCTTGGCCAGGTCGCGGCTGACCAGGGCGGGCACCGGGGTGTCCCGGCCGCCGGGGGCGGCGGCCAGCCTCGCCGGGTCGAACTCGCCGGCCCCGAGGGTCCGGGAGATCTCGGCGTAGGCCGCCGGGTCGACCACCAGTACCAGGTAGGCGTCGGTGTAGGTCTGGTCGGCGGCGAGGACACGGACCTTGTCGACCCAGACCGCGGTGGAGGCGTGGACGCCGGGCAGGGCGTCGGCGGCCTTGGTGAAGGACTCGGTGAGGGTGGCGTAGTCGGGCAGGGAGACGCCGATGTCCCCGCCGGTGGCGATCCGCGCGGCCCGGGTGCGGACGTGGTCGACGGTGTCGAGCACGGTGGCACCGAAACCGGTGGTGGTCACGGCGATCAGCAGGGCGAGCAGCGGCAGCACGGAGGGCCGGCGCCGCCCCGTACTGTCCCGGGCCGCCCGGGCCAGGCCCAGGAACGCCACCAGGCCACGGCCCCGCCCGGCCAGCGCCGCCAGCCGGCCGACCGCCACCGGCTCGACCCGCGCCAGCACCAGCCCACCCGTCACCGCCAGCAGCAGCGGCGCGGCCACCAGCAGCGGATCCAACCCGCCACCCGTCCCCACACCCCGACGCCGGACCTCGGCCACCGCCGCCACGGTGACCGCCAGTACGAGGAGTTCGCCGACCAGCCGACGCCGACCGGCGGCAGCGCGTGGACGGGACCGGAGCACGGCCGCCCGGGCCGGGAAGGCCAGCAGCGCGATCAGTGCCGAGGCCAGGGCCGCCACCGTCGACTCGCCCCAGCGGGGGCTCGGCAGCAGGAAAGCGGCGAGCGCCGTGCCGAGCACGGCGGCGGGCAGGACGGTGACCAGGCCTTCCCCGATCAGCCGCCGCAGCACCCCGGCGAGCGAGCCGCCACGGGCCCGGAGCAGCCGGATCTCCGCGGCTCGGCGGTCGGTGGTCAGCGCCGCGGCCAGGAACAGCACCACGGTGGCGACGCCCGCCACGCCCGCCGGGCCGATCGTGCTGAGCGGCAGCGCGGCCCGGTAACGGTCCTCCGCCCGGGTCAGGACCTCGGGCAGCCCCGAGGAGGTGTGCAGGTCACGGCGTCCGGTCGTGCCGGCCAGATCGGTGGCGTCGTGTCCGGTCAGGAAGGAGCGGAGGATGCGGCGGGTGTCCTCCAGCCGGTCGGCGCGCAGCGCGCCGGGGTCGACGGGCAGCCGCCAGAAGTTCTCGGCGCCCGAACCCCAGCGCGCCAGCGCGGCCAGGCCGGCGCCGTCGACGAACCCGCTGGTCGCCCAGTGCTCGTGCTCGGGGGTCGGCCGCAGACAGGCGCGGGCCGGGCAGCCGAGGTTGTCCCAGAACGGGTCCTGGGGATCGTTGATCCGGTAGAAGCCGACCACCACGCTGGTCCGCTGGGCGCCTGCGCCGTCGAAGCCGTTGTCGACGACGTCGCCGAGCTTGACGTGGATGGTGTCGGCGGCCTGTCGGCTGATCACGATCGGCAGCGGGCCGCCGATTCTGCCGGGCGTCGGCCAGCTGCCGTCGGTGAGGGTGGCCCGGCTGGACAGGTCGGGTACGTAGAGCAGTCCGAGGGTGGGGTCGGTGCGCTTCTCCGCGATCCGGACGTACTCCGGGTTGCCCATGCCGCGGTCGGCGACGGCCCGGGTGCCGCTGGCCCGGCCGGGCTGGGCGAGCGGCAGCTGTCGGCCGATCAGCTCGGTGACCTCGCGCTGCACCCGGTCGAGCACCGCGGGGGTGTCGTCGTCCTGCGTCTTGGACGTGGTCTGCAGGCTGGTCTGGTTGAGGCCCGCCCGGTCGACGAAGTCCCGGAGTGCCGTGTCCGCGCCCCGGTCGGCGATCCGCGGGAAGGCGGCCGCCAGGAAGACGGTGACGAGGGCGAGCAGCGCCATCAGCAGCGCGGCCGGCGGGTTCGCCCGCAGCCGGGTGGGGACCCAGCGCGCCGGACGGTGGCCGGGCCGGTGGACGGTGCCGCCGACGGCCGACGGCCGTTGCCCGCGCGCTCTGCGCAGGACGGAGCCGAGCATGGAGTTCCTCCCCCGGTCGTCTTCCAGCTCGGTCGCCGGATAGCGGACGATGCTGGCAGATTCGGACCGGGAAAGGAAGGGACTTGCGCGAATCAACGGAGCAATGGGCGAGTTTCTCGCAATTGCCGGGACGGGAGCCGACGAGAGACCAGGAGAATGCCATGTGCGCTTCACCTGTGCGGTGCCGCCGCGGGCCGTTGACCAGGGAACTCGTCCGCTGGGAATTCTCCGCCGAAATGCTGAACCGGCGAATCCGCCGATCCGTTTCCGGCTCAGGCCGCGCCCTTGCGCCGGCCCCGCCCGCGCAGGGCCCGGCGGGCCGTGCCGAAGGTGAGCGCGGCCCACAGGACGGCGGCCGCGCCGGTGACCCAGACCCCGGCGCCGCGGAAGGAGAGGTCGTCGTCCAGGTTGGCCGGCGGCGCCCAGCCGTCCGGGTCGGCCAGCACCGTGGTGGTGCTGCCGACCGAGGAGCCGGAGCAGCCGAAGCCCCCGATGGTGCCGTGCGGCAGCGGGTGGCCGTCCTCGCGGCGGATGCCGCAGGTCCAGCTGACCTTGCCCGTCTTGTCCTTGCCGCTGTGCGCCGACGTGATGACGACCCGGGTGTCCACCCCGCGATGGGAGATCAGCTGGGCGCGCAGGGCGGTGGTGGGGATCACCAGGAGCACCAGGCCCAGCACGACGGCGGGCCAGACCACCCAGCCGCTGCTGTGGATCATCATCAGTCCGACGACGGCCGCCATTAGCACCAGGACGGCCAGGATGGTGCAGGGGGCCTGGTAGTCGGGGTTGGTGGCGAGCGCCAGCAGCCCGATGATCAGCAGCGGGGCGAGCAGCCCGACCACCGGCGCGGTGCGCCGCACCGTGCGCGGCGCGAGCTGGAGGTCCTTGCCGGGCCGTCGGCGGACGGGCTTGGCCGGCCGGACGACCCCGGCCGCCAGCGGCCGTTTCTGCTTCTTGTTCGGACGCTTGGCCATGCTGCCCCCGCTCGGTGGTTCTGCTTCGTGCTCGCGACAGTGTGACGGCAGCCCCCGACACCCGGAAGACCGGGGTACCGCCCGGCCGGTGCGGCCCGTCGGCCGTCTTCCCAACTCCTTTGCATGGTGGGTACATTGACTTCTGTGGGGGCGGTTCTTGATCTGTTCCTCCTGGTCGGGGCAGCGGTCCTGGCCGGGCTGGCCGCGCTGCTCGCCTCGGCGGGCCGGACGGTCCGGGAGCTGCGCCGCGGCGGCCTCTGCGCCGTCGGCCGGGTCCGCCGGGTGCGCTGGCACACCACCTCCGAGGGGTACGAGCGCCGCCGGGTGACCATCGAGTACGGCCTGCCGGACGGCCGGGTGGTCGAACTGCTGCGGCACGACGCGCGCCCCGAGGGCGGCCGCTACCAGGAGGGGGACGAGGTGACCGTGCTGTACCACCCCGCCCGCCCCGGCCGGGGGCTGGCCGTCCACCCGGTGCGGCGGCTGCCGCCGCCCCCGAACGAGTTCGGGCTGGCGGCGCTCGCGCTGCTCTGCGCGCTGGGCGCGGCCGGCCTGCTGGTGCTGATGTTCTGACCGCGGGCCGGCCGGCCCGCGGTCACGTCCTGCCCAGGGCCGCCTGTTCCAGGTCGAGGTCGCGCTGGAGCAGCCGCAGGGTGGTGTCGCTGATCCGGTGCTCCTCGTACAGCCGGTGCAGCCGGTCGTTCTGCACCGCGATGACCTCGTGCCGCAGTTGGCGGTAGGCGTCGTCGGCGGTGGTGCCGTCGGGGGTCTCGGGGGTGCGGTCGAGCCGGGCGGTGAGGGCGCGGCGGACCCGGTCGACGGCGGTCTCCGGGACGGCCTCCAGCTCGGCCAGGCCGTCCACGTGGTCCAGGGCGGCGCGGTTGAGCTCGTCGCGGGCGTCGGCCTCCTCGCGCGCGGTGTGCTCGGGTTCCAGGGCGAGTCCGGAGCGGTTGACCACGGCGGCGAGGGTCAGTCCCTGGACGACCAGGGTGAGCACGACGTTGGAGACGGTGAGCACCAGGACCAGCGGCCGGCCGTCGAGCGCGGCGCCGCCCTCGGTCAGCAGCGGGATGGAGAGCGCGGCGGCCAGCGGCATGACGCCCCGGGTGCCGGCCCAGGTCACCACCCCGGCGACCCGCCAGGACAGCCGCCCCCGGCTGGGCCTGACAGCGCGGGTGAGCGGCAGGGTCCACAGTACCCGGACGGCGATCAGCACGGCGGCGATGGCCACCGACTGGAGCGGCCACCAGCCGGCGCCGGCCGGCAGCTCCCGGACCAGCGTGGGCAGTTCCAGACCGACGATCGAGAAGACGACGCTCTCCAGCAGGAACACCACCACCGCGTACACGGCATGCAGTTGCAGCCGGATCCGGGCGTCGGTGAGCCGGTGGCCGGAGCGGCCGAGCAGCACCCCGGCGACCACCACCGAGGTGACGCCGGAGGTGTGCGCGGACTCCGCCAGGACGTACGCCGCGTACGGGGTGACCAGGGCTATCACCGTCTCCAGCACCGGGTCGGTGGTGCGGCGGCGCAGCAGCCAGACCAGCCCGGCGACGGCCGCGCCGACCAGGCTGCCGCCCCCGCCGAGCAGCACCAGTTCGCCGCCCGCGGCGGGCAGGTCGACCGTCCCGCCGACCGCCACGGCGACGCCGACGGCGACCTTGAACAGCACCAGCGAGGTGGCGTCGTTGAACAGGCTCTCCGCCTGGACGAGCACCTGGACCCGCCCGGGCAGGGCGAGCCGGCGGCCGAGCGCGGTGACGGCCACCGGGTCGGTGCTGGAGAGCACGGCGCCGAGTACGAAGGCCATCGCGGGCGGCAGCCCCGCGACGGCGACGGCGAGGAAGCCGACGGCCGCGGCGGAGGCGAAGACCAGGCCGAAGGAGAGCACGGTGACGGGCCGCCAGACCGTGCGCAGGTCGCGCAGCGACAGTTCCTCGGCGGAGGAGTAGAGCAGCGGCGGCAGCACCACCGCGCCGATGACCTGCGGGGGGACGTGCAGGGCGGGGACGCCGGGGAGGAGGGCGACGCCGAGTCCGACGAGGACCAGCAGCGAGGGGGCGGGCACCCGCCATCGGCGGGCGAAGGTGGCCACGCTGGTGGCCAGGACGACCAGGACGAGAACGATCCCCACGGCGTGCATCTGCAGAAACGACCCATCGCACCATCGGGGTCGCCGTGGCCCGATCGCCGCAGTCGTCCCCCGAGCCGACCAGACTTCCCGGCACACCAATCGTCATCTTATCGGTCCTTTGGCGGGGTTCGGCAGGGAATTCCGGCGCCACGGCCCGCACCACCGGCCGGTAGCGCTGTTCCGAACGTGTTCACCGCATGCTCGCCGGAAGTCTTGCGGGCCGTGCACGTACGGAAGTTGGATACACAACATCCCGCGATCCGCCGGGCCGACGACGTCCCCCCACGGAGCCCCGATGACCCTGCCGTCCCTGCGCCGCACCCTCGCCGCCGGTGCCGCCGCCACCGTGCTCGCCGCGCTCGGCGCCGCCCCGGCCGGTGCCGAGAGCGCCCCCGCCACCGCGCCGCCGCTGGACGTCCTGACCTACAACACCTTCCTGATGAGCACCTCGCTCTACCCCAACTGGGGCCAGCAGTACCGCGCCCAGGCGATCGCCTCGGCGGACTTCTTCCAGGGCCACGACGTGGTCGTGCTGGAGGAGGCCTTCGACAACGCCGCCTCCGACGCCCTGATCGCCAAGGCCTCCGCCGCCTACCCCTTCCACACCCCCGTGGTCGGCCGCTCCACCGGCGGCTGGGACGCCACCTCCGGCAGCTACAGCTCCACCACCCCCGAGGACGGCGGGGTCACCGTGCTCAGCAAGTGGCCGATCCTGCACAAGGAGCAGTACGTCTACAAGGACGCCTGCGGCTCCGACCGGTGGTCCAACAAGGGCTTCGCCTATGCCGTCCTCGACGTCAACGGCCGGCGCACCCACGTGGTCGGTACCCACCTCCAGTCCACCGACTCCGGGTGCGCCAGCGGCCAGGCGGCCGCGATCCGGGCCAAGCAGCTCGGCGCGATGCGGGCCTTCCTGGACGCGAAGCGGATCCCGGCGGACGAGCCGGTGCTGGTCGCGGGGGACCTCAACATCGACTTCCACGGCACCGAGTACCGGTCCCTGCTGGACAACGGCCACCTCGCCCCGGCCTCCGCCCGCACCGGCTGGCCGTACTCCTTCGACACCGCCGACAACTCCGTCGCCGCCTACCGCTACCCGGGCGAGCCCAAGGAGGACCTCGACCACGTCCTCTACCGCGCCGACCACGCCCGCCCGCAGCAGTACACCAACGAGGTCCGCCGGGTGCACAGCGCGCCCTGGACGGTGAGCAGCTGGGGCAAGAGCTACACCTACACCGACCTCTCCGACCACTACCCGCTGATCGCGCACTGAGGCCGGGCGGCGCCGTCCGGCCGGGGACGGCGCCGCAGGCCGGGCAGGGCGGGTGCGGAGCCGCAGGTCGGGCGGGGCGGGTGCGGAGCCGCAGGTCGGGCGGGGCGGGTGCGGAGCCGCAGGTCGGGCGGGGCGGGTGCGGGGCCGCTGTGGCGGGCATCACAGCGTCCGGCCCGGTTCGGGCTCCTACGATCGGGAGCGCGGACGCCGGCCACGCCGGGACCGGTGCCCGCCCGGCAGCCCCGCGATCCGGCCCGAGGAGAAGCGCACCTTGACCAGCCCCACCGCCGCACCCGACAGCTACTACCAGCGCACCGGCGAGCAGCAGTACAAGCCCACCGTCCACGCCCAGGGCGCCTGGCACCCGGACGAGCAGCATTTCAGCCCGGTGGGCGGCCTGATCGTCCACGCGATCGACCGGCACCGGGCCGGGCGCCCCGCCGACGGCCTCGCCCTGGCCCGGGTGAGCTTCGACATCCTCGGCCTGATCGCCCTGGACGAACTGGAGATCACGGTCGAGACCCTCCGCCCCGGCCGCACCATCGAGCTGGTGGAGGCGGTCGCCTCGATCGCCGGCCGCGCCGTGGTCCGGGCCCGGGCCTGGTTCCTGGCCGAGCAGGACACCGCCGCCGTGGCCGGCACCCACGACGAACCGCTGCCCGCGCCCGAGGAGTTCGAGCCCTGGCCGATGAGCGAGCAGTGGGCCGGCGGCTACATCGCCTCGGTGGAGGTCCGGCGCCGCTCCACCGCGCCCGGCCGGGCCGCCGCCTGGCTCACCACCCCGCTGGAGCTCGTCGCGGGGGAGGCCGCGAGCCCGCACGCCGCGTTCGTCGCCCTGGTCGACACCGCCAACGGCATCGCCGTCCGGGAGCAGCCCACCGAGTGGATGTTCCCGAACACCGACCTGACCGTCCACTTCCACCGCCGCCCCGGCGGCCGCTGGACCGGCCTGGACACCGGTGTCAGCTTCGGCCCGGCCGGCCACGGCGTCACCAGTACCGTGCTGCACGACGTCCACGGCCCGGTCGGCCGGGCCGAGCAGATCCTCACCGTCCGTCGGCAGCAGGGCAGTTGACGGCCGCGGTGGCTGCCCCCGCCCGAGGCGGCAGCCACCGCTGAGCGGCTCAGCCCGGCAGGGAGTCCATGAAGGAGCTCACCGAGAAGACCGCCTTGCCGGGCCCGGCCGGGCCGTAGCCGGGCGGGGAGGAGAGGCCGAACTCCTCCAGCGTGGCCCGGTAGGCTTGCAGCAGCCGGATGTGGTACTCCAGCGGCGCGCCCTGGGGGTTGGCCTTGCCCAGCGGGGTGGTGGGCTCGGGGCACCAGGTGGTGAAGCGCGGCACCACCCCGTGGGACATGAAGAAGCGCAGCCCCTCCCGGGTGGAGGCGATCGCCTCGTCGACGGTGGTGAAGCCGAAGGGCTCGGCCATCTCCACGCCCGCCACGAAGTTGGGGATCACGTTCTCCGCGCCGAACACCTCGGTGGAGTCCAGGATCCGGCGGTGCCACTCGTCCCGGCCGACGTAGCGTTCCTTGCCGGGGCAGTAGAGCTCGAACAGGCGCTTGTCCCACACCTCGAAGTTGGGGTGGTAGATCTTCACGCCGTAGTCGTGGAAACGCTGCACGTCGTCGCGCGGCAGCGCCTGGGCGACCACCTTGCCGATCCAGTGGTCGGGGAAGCGCTCCTCGATGGCCTTGGCGTACTGCCCGTAGAAGTCCGCCTCGTCCCGGCCGCCGACCTGCGAGGTGATCGCGCCGCCGGTGAGGGTGTACGCCCGGGAGGCGCGGGCGGTGTCGTGGCGGTCGATGATCTCCAGCGCCTCCAGCACCTCCTCGACCGGCTTGACCCCGGTGTACGGGCGGCCGGCGGCCTTGTGCTGGCGCCAGTTGTGGTTGATGTCGCAGTACTGGCACTCCTCCTTGGCGCCGAAGTACTGGCACACCCGGAACACCGTGAGGTAGATCAGGTAGCCCCACTGGATGGTCGGGGCGACCTCCATCACCGACTTCCCGTTGGCCAGGGTGTGCCGGTAGTAGTCGGGCATCGGCGGCAGGCCGACGTCGGCGATCCGCGCGCCGTCCAGGTAGAGGCCGAGCGTGCCGTCCTCGCCCGCGCGCACCCGGTACGGCGAGTCCGGGTTGACCCGCACCGACACCACCGTGCGGCGCAGCCCGTACGGCCCGCCGGTCAGCACGACCTCCTCCGGCGGCCGGTTCAGCGCGGCGGCGCCCAGCTCGGGCAGGGTTCGGTGGTCGAAGGAGAAGATGAAGTACGACTTCGGTTTGATCTCGCCGCCCCCGTCGGCCCCGGTGCTGCCGCTGAGGGCGGACTCGTCGAAGGCCATGCCGCCGCGCAGCAGGTCCTCCTTGATCACCGCCTCCCGGGGCACGTCGGGGAAGCGCTCCATGAGGTCCTCGACGACTTCGGTGCGGCTGCGGGCCTGGCTCTCCATGTGCTGGTCTTCCTTCCTGGCCGCGTTCCTCTCACGGCGCCCCGCCCATTCTTCTCCCCCTTACGCCACCGGCGGGCGGCGGGACACCGGCCCACCCGCCGGTCGTCGCCCGGTCGCCCGCTGCCCGCCCGTCGGGTGCACGCGGGGGTGCGGGTGGGGGCGCGTGCGGTCCGGATCGGGTGATCCGCGGTCGAACGGTCCGCACCGCGGGGGGTGCGACGCCGTCGGGCGGCGCGGACACGGATGGTGATCGGCAGGTTGACGCGCTGCCCGGACGGGCGGGGGCCGTCCGGCGCGGAACCGCAGCCCGGGGCCCCGGGTGGACCGATGCACGACACCGGCGCGGCCAAACGCCGTCAGCCGGAACGTTCACCCTATCGGGTGTAGAAGATCGTCCGTTGCGATCCGGAACGGGCTTTCGCGCCTACGGTGGGGAACCGAGCGAGACGGGGCCCGCGGCGTGGAGTTCCCCTTCGCGGCGGGCGAGATGACGACCCGTCACACCAGGCGATCCCTCTCAGAGGAGGCTCCATGCCCCTGTGCACCAGAACGGGTACCCCACCCGGGCCCGTCGACGCCCCGGTGGTGGGCTCATGAGCTCCCCGGCGATCGACCGGATCCTGCGCGGTCCGACCGGACTCGGCACCGCCGGGCTGCAGTTGAGGCCGCCGACGCCGGTGGCCGAGGCTGCGGTGCCCGAGGCTGCGATGTCCGAGGCTGCGGTGCCCGAGGCTGCGATGTCAGAGGTTGCGGATCCCGAGCTGCCGGTGGCGGAGACAGCGGCGGTCGACGTCGCGGTGGTGGACGCGTCGGTGGTCGAGGTGGCCGTCGGCGCCGTCCCGGCCGCGGGGGCCGCGCTGGTCGGGGCCGTCGCCTCGGAGGCCCTGGCGGCCGCGGCCGCCGCGCTGGAGGCCGTCCTCCCCGAGGTCCTGCCGTCCGCGCCCGCGCCGTCGTCCGTCCCCGTGCTGCCCTCCGGTCCCGCGCTGACCTTCGGGGCCCCGGCCGCGGCGCGGAGCGGTGGCAAGCCGAAGACCGGCGACCCCATCCCCGGGCTCTACCACCACCCGATCGCCGAACCCGACCCGGTGCGGGTGGCGGAACTCAGCCTCAAGATCAAGGCCTGGGCGATCGACGAGATCGAGCTCTACCCGCCGGAGTGGGAGAAGGACTTCGACGGGTTCTCCACCGGGCGCTACATGGTGGCCTGCCACCCCGACGCGCCGAGCGTCGACCACCTGATGCTCGCGGCCCGTCTGATGGTCGCCGAGAACGCGGTGGACGACTGCTACTGCGAGGACCTCGGCGGCTCGCCCGTCGGCCTGGGCAGCCGCCTGCTGCTCGCGCACACCGCGCTGGACCCGCTGCACACCACCGCGGAGTACCACCCGGCCTGGGAGGCCTCGCTCTCCGAGGACGCGCCCCGGCGCTCCTACCGGTCCGCGATGGACTACTTCGTCGCGGCCTCCACACCCTCCCAGGCGGACCGCTTCCGGCACGACATGGCGCGGCTGCACCTGGGGTACCTGGCCGAGGCCTCCTGGGCCGAGGCCGAGCACGTGCCGGAGGTCTGGGAGTACCTGGCGATGCGCCAGTTCAACAACTTCCGCCCCTGCCCGACGATCACCGACACCGTCGGCGGCTACGAGCTGCCCGTCGAGCTGCACGCGCTGCCCGCCATGCAGCGGATCATCGCGCTGGCGGGCAACGCGACCACCATCGTCAACGACCTGTACTCGTACACCAAGGAGCTCGCCAGCCCGGGGCTCCACCTGAACCTGCCGACGGTGATCTCCGAGCGGGAGGGCGTCTCGCGCCAGGAGGGCTACCTCAAGGCCGTCGAGGTGCACAACGAGCTGATGCACGCCTTCGAGGCCGAGTCGGCCGCGCTGGCCGTCGCCTGCCCGGTGCCGACCCTGGTGCGCTTCCTGCGCGGGGTGGCCGCCTGGCTCGACGGAAACCACTACTGGCACCAGACCAACACCCACCGGTACAGCCTGCCCGACTTCTGGTAACGCGCCGGTCGGCAGTCGCACCTTTTCGATAACCAATCCTGATCACCCTGGAGTTGACCCACATGTCCGTGACCGACGACATCACCACCGCCGGCACCGCCATTCCCGGCCCGGCCACCCCGTACCAGAGCGACATCGCGCGCTACTGGAACAACGAGGCCCGCCCGGTGAACCTGCGCCTGGGCGACGTCGACGGCCTGTACCACCACCACTACGGCATCGGCGAGATCGACCAGGAGGCGATCGGCGACCCGGCCGACAGCGAGCGCGAGAAGAAGGTCATCGCCGAGCTGCACCGCCTGGAGTCCGCCCAGGCCGACGTGCTGCTCGACCACCTCGGGGACATCAAGGCCGAGTCCACCCTGCTCGACGCCGGCTGCGGCCGCGGCGGCTCGATGGTCATGGCCCACCAGCGCTTCGGCTGCCGGGTCGAGGGCCTGACCCTCTCCACCCAGCAGGCCGAGTTCGGCAACAAGCGCGCCGCCGAGCTGGGCATCGGCGACTTCGTCCGTTCCCGTGTCGCCAACATGCTCGACATGCCGCTGGAGAACGGCTCGGTGGCCGGCTCCTGGAACAACGAGTCCAGCATGTACGTGGACCTGCACGACCTGTTCGCCGAGCACTCCCGGGTGCTGGCCGTCGGCGGCCGCTACGTGACCATCACCGGCTGCTGGAACCCGAAGTACGGCCAGCCGTCGAAGTGGGTCTCGCAGATCAACGCGCACTTCGAGTGCAACATCCACTCCCGCCGGGAGTACCTGCGGGCGATGGCCGACAACCGCCTGGTGCCCCAGGCCGTCATCGACCTGACCCCGGACACCCTGCCCTACTGGGAGCTGCGGAACACCACCTCGCTGGTCACCGGCATCGAGGAGGCGTTCATCGAGTCCTACAAGGACGGCTCCTTCCAGTACGTGCTGATCGCGGCCGACCGGGTCTGACCCGGTAGCCTCCGCGCGACCGGCACCCCGGCGCCGGACCGACGGGCGGCCGGGCCCCGCCCGCGGGCCGGGGGGGCGGCCCCGGGGGCGGGGGGCCCCGCCCCCCCCGCGCGGGGGGGGGGGCGGGCGGGGGGGGG